>JAQSXN010000616.1 GCA_029256665.1 Paenibacillus sp. | reverse complement strand
GTGGTTTAACGTGACTCCCAGTGGAACGCGAGAGGTCGGCCTATCGGATAATTACGCCACAACGTTATGGAAGCGGCAAGCCAAACAAGAAACGGTGACGCTCCTACAGAAAACCGCTTCGGAAGAGTATGCCCGTTCCGCAAGCATCGATTTCACCTGCTGCGAGGTTGCCGAATATGACTTTGCGTCCATCAAGGGGGAAGTGCCGGATTATGGTACGACGGGGCTGCCTCTCGATCTGATCATCGGTATAGAAAGACCAATCGAGGAAGCCGATCTAGAAGCTATGTTCCATTCGGCGACGGCCCTCCGGGCTTCGTCGATGCTCTCTCTGGGCAAGCTGGTCTTCCTCTTCGAGCCGCCGCCGGGCGGAGGCTCCGTTAGCTACGAGATCGGGGGAGCGGCATTGGAGGCCGTAACTTCCGAGTCGGATATGGAGGATTACAACAGAACGAGGCTGCCCGCGCAGGACATTGCCGAGCGGATAGAAGCTACTCTGCAGTGGGACGAAGGGAAACACGAAGCGGTGTTCTCGCGCGACGAGACGACGCTGGCCGTACGAAGCTGGGGCAACGAAGCGACCTTGAACGGTCAACCGATCGCGGATCCCGTAGGCGCCCATATCGGCGATTCGATGGCGCTCATGGTGCCCGTGCGGCTAATCGAGCAAGCTTTTGGCCAGAAGCTCGAGCTGTGGCGATGATTGGGACAGGCGGCTTTGTGTTTGCAAACCGAATAGAATGGGTTATTTAGGGAAGGAATGAGTGAAGATACTATTCGTAAAGGAGAGTTTCGATGATGCACATTCCGTCCTTGCCGACGTACCCGGAGTCACTTTGGATTCAAGCGATCGAAGGTTTGCCTTCCTTTCCCAAGCTGCAGCATGACACCGAAGCCGATGTGGCCGTTGTAGGCGGCGGCATCGCGGGCATTACAACCGCTTATCAACTGACGCAGGCCGGCCTTAAAGTCGCGTTGCTAGAAGCCGGTAAGCTGCTGAACGGAACGACAGGGCATACAACAGCCAAAGTAACCGCCCAGCACAATCTGATCTATGATGAACTGATGAACCAGGAAGGCAAGGAAAAAGCGAAGCTTTATTACAAAGCGAATCATGACGCTCGCCAATTTATAGAGTCGCTGGCCGAAAAGCATGGCATCGACTGCAACTTGCAAGCGCAAGACGCATACGTATTCACGAATTCGGATGAGTATGTGCAGAAGCTTCAAAACGAAATGGCCGCATATGAGTCATTAGGCATACCCGGCGCTTATCTGGATCGGATTCCGCTTGACGTCCCTGCGAAAGCCGCGGTTAGAATGGACGCGCAAGCCCAGTTCCATCCGCTTCAATATATGGCGGCCCTAGTTAAGCTGCTCGACGAATCCGGCTGCCGTCTGTACGAGCAGTCCACCGCCGTCGACATTCAGGAAGGTCCGCGGACGAAAGTCGTAACAGCCGAGGGCCATTCCGTTACATGCAAGCACGTCGTCGTTTGCTCGCATTTTCCATTCTATGACGGACACGGTTTCTTCTTCGCCCGCATGCACGCGGAGCGTTCTTACGCGCTTGGCATCAAGACCGATACGGCGTATCCCGGCGGCATGTATATTAGCGCGGAAGAGCCGACCCGTTCCATACGAAGCGCAGCGTCCTCGGACGGAACGCCGCTCTTGATCGTCGGCGGGCAGAATCACAAGACCGGACAAGGCATTTGCACCATTAATCATTACGAAGCGCTGCAGGGTTATGCCTCGCAATATTTCGGCGCGAAGGAAATCGCGTATCGCTGGTCTGCGCAGGATTTGGTCACCGGAGACAAGCTGCCGTATATCGGCCGCATCACCTCTTCATCTCCGAATGTGTATATCGCGACCGGGTTCAAGAAGTGGGGAATGACAAGCAGTACGGCAGCCGCGTTGCTCATCAGCGATCTCATTCAAGAGAGGCCCAATGAGTACGAAGAGTTGTTCGCGCCTTCTCGTTCGCTGGCCCTGAAGACTCTCAAAAATTTGGTCGTCGACAACTTCGATGTAGCCAAACATCTGATCGGCGGTAAGATCGAAATGGTGAGACGGAAGCCAGAGGATTTGGCTCCGGATGAAGGGGCGGCCGTTACGGTGAAGGGGAGCAGAGCCGGCGCCTACAGAGATAAGGAAGGCGAGCTGCACATCGTCGATACGACCTGTACCCATATGGGCTGCGAGGTGGAATGGAACGACGGCGAACGCACATGGGATTGCCCTTGCCACGGCTCCAGATTTTCGTATACGGGCGAGGTCATGGAAGGTCCCGCGGAGAAACCCTTAAAATCCGTATCGAACAAGTAGCAGCACCGTCGCCGGCAGGACCCGCTATCGTTGCGAGCTGCAACCCGAAAAAATCGGGTTAGAGCGCCGGAATCGCCGCCATCGCGAGCTGCAACCCGAAAAAATCGGGTTAGAGCGTCGGAATCGTCGCCGTCGCATGCTGCAACCCGAAAAAATCGGGTTAGAGCGCCGGATCCGCCGCCATCGCGAGCTGCCACCCGAACAAAATAAGGGCCATCCCGTAAAGGGTGGCCCTTATTTGCGTCTAAACATGCACATGATGCCTGCCGCGAGGCACCACCAGAGGAGAGCCTGCGACAGGGTCTTCGATGACCGCGCAATCCAGCCCGAAG
>JAQSXN010000615.1 GCA_029256665.1 Paenibacillus sp. | reverse complement strand
ACGGTCAAAGCGAAGGACGCGGCAAACAACGTATCGGCGGCAAGCTCCGCGCTGAGCGTCACGACGAACGCCTCCGGCGGCACGACGCCTACGGGATCGATCACGCGCGAATACTGGTCGGGAATTACGGGCCCTACGGTCTCGAGCATTCCTACATCGACAACGCCAACCGGCACAAGCTCGCTGACGAACTTCCAGGCGCCGTCGAACTTCGGCGACAACTACGGCACGCGCATCCGCGGCTACATCGTGCCGACGGTAACGGGCACGTACCAATTCTCCGTTGCGGGCGACAACAACAGCGTGTTGTATCTGAGCACGGACAACACGGCCGGCAACAAAGCACAGATCGGCGAAGTTGTCGACTGGGTCAACGAGCTGAGCTTCACGCAATATTCCGGCCAACAATCCGGACAGATTACGCTTACGGCAGGCCAACGCTATTACGTCGAAGTGCTGCACAAGGAAGAGGGCGGCGGCGACCATGTGGCTGTAGGCTGGAAAACGCCGGGCAGCTCGACTTTCTCCGTCATCCCGGGCGCTAACCTGGCTCCGATTCAGTAAGCAAAACGAAGACATTAAAACGTAAAAAGCATCTCTGCCGAGCCGAAAGGGGCCGGTGGAGATGCTTTCGTTTTGTGGACGATGTTTTTCAGAAACGAGCCATTGCGACTCGTGCGCCGCACCGTCAAGCTACCCGAACTACTTGATCACGCCGCAAGCGATGCGGTCGCCGGAATTGCCGGCGGGATCCGTTACGTAGTCATCCGCTTTCGCGTGGATGACTAGCGATGTTCCGCCTTCCTTGATAAGCGAATTCGGTTTGCCCGGTTCGAGCGTGACGACGGCGGTCGTGATATCGATTACGACTTTGCCGTTCGAGCCGACTTCGATATTGGGCAGATCGCCTTCATGAAACCCCTTGGGGTTGTTAAAGCCGTGCTGCTTTTCTTGCGGGTTGAAGTGAGAGCCGGCGGACTTGAAGTCCGGAGCCTCGCATTTGCCGAACTGGTGAATATGAATGCCGTGCGTGCCCGGAGGCAGCTTCTCCGCCTCCAAGTGGATAACGACTTTGTCGCCCTTCTGCGTCAACGTCGCCTGCCCGATGGATTGGTTTTCGGCGTTAATGATCGATATTGTTTTTCCTTCCGTTGCGCCGCCCTCGTCGGCAGCTGCGGCTTCATGAGCACCGGGATGCAAGAGGAGCATCAGCGAGGTTGCGATTGCGAATAGATTCATGGTTTCCTCCACATACGTAACGTAATAGGCCGCCGCTCGTACATAAAGCCTCAAGCGGCAGCTTTCCTAGTATGCGCAATAAATTGGAAAACATTCGCAATTATTAAAAGTTAGGTGCTGGCAGCGGCATTGTTTGCCCGTTTCTGAATGCTGTGCACGCCCATGACGACCGCGATCAGCTCGTAGCTGTCCAGCAGCGTAGAGGAATTGCGAAGACGGAATGCTCCGGCTTGCAGCCAGCCGTTCATTCGTTCGAAGGAGGCGACGGCATTGCCGCTATCGTCCAAGATCGTGTATTCCCGCGAGAAAGCCGGGGATTCGATAGCGTACAGGCCGCGCTGCCCGGCGTCGTATTCGTACTTTTTGGAAAACATGGAGAAGCGGGCTCGAAGTACTCCGACCTCGAAGTCTTTCTCATCGGACACCGCCCACTTGCCGGACATGAACCGAAACTTGCCGATATACCGAAGCGCCGAGCCTGTTCCATAGACCGATAAAGTCGCGCTCATCATGCTTTGCAGATCCACGGCGCCGAGTGATTCTCCTTGCCCGTTCATAATATCCGTCGTGCCCGCGCTAAAAAATCGATCGCTAAAATAAAGCTCCATCCTTATCCCGCCTTCCGTTTACTGGTATATGGAAATTATACGCCGAGGCGGGGAGGACAGTTGCTGAATTCACGGGACTAAATCAAAATTAAAAATCGAAGTTGTCGGGGTCGGGACCGATACGTTTGTCTTGGTTCATGGCGTCGATCTCGGCCATCTCCGCGTCTGACAGACTAAAGTCGAACAGGTTCGCATTGTCGGCGATGCGGCTTGGCTTGGTCGACTTCGGAATCGTCACGACGCCGTGCTGCAAGTCCCAGCGAAGGATGATCTGCGCCACGGACTTGCCATGCCGGTCGGCGATGCGCCGAAGCGTCTCATCCTGCAGCAGCTGGCCTTGCATGAGCGGCGACCAGGCTTCCAGCTGGATGCCTTGCTCCCGGGTATAAGCGAGCAGCGGCTTCTGCGTCAAGCGGGGATGGAACTCGATTTGATTGACGGCCGGCTTGATCTCCGCGGTTTCAAGCAAGTCCTTCAGATGATGGACCTGGAAGTTGCTGACGCCGATCGCTCGAACGCGTCCTTCCTTATACAGCGTCTCCATGGCGCGCCAAGCATCCTTTATTTTGCCCGCGACCGGCCAATGAATAAGATACAGATCAAGCGACTCCAGCCCGAGCTTGTTCAAGCTTGCTTCGTAAGCCGCGAGCGTCTCGTCGTAGCCCATGTCGGCGGTCCAAACTTTGGACGTCGCGAACAACTGGCCGCGGCCGAGGTTGTTGTCGGCAAGCGCCTGGCGAATGCCTTCTCCGACGCTCGACTCGTTCCCGTAAATAGCGGCCGTATCGATGCTTCTATAGCCGAAACGGACGGCGGAGC
>JAQSXN010000038.1 GCA_029256665.1 Paenibacillus sp. | reverse complement strand
CGCTGGCCGATCAGCGGGAATTCGCCGATCCTTAGCTTGGCGCTTCCGTACGGAACAAGCTCCAGCGGTTCGATCGGTTGCCCTGCCGTATCGGGATAAATCGGCGGGGTGCCCGCGTTGTTGCCCTCCATTCGCCAATCGGCGACCAGCTGTCCTTGAGCCCTTAGCTTGACGGGAGCTTGCGATGCCATGAAAGGCTGCTCGGGCAGCTCGGATTCAATGACCTCGAATCCGGTTCCGGCGATCAGGCCATATTTCCAAGGCGAGGCGGGGTACAGCTCCCAATCGTGGAACATCTCCCGCGCTCTGATTTTTTGCCAGTTTTCCCCAATGGGCAAAACATACACGAGAGGTCCCCGCTCCACGCTTGACGCATACAAGTTGCGCGTCGACATAACGGCCTCCATCGGCAGCTCCAGCTCGATCTCGTCGCCGCTGTTCCATTGTCGCCGAATCTTCGCATACCCTTTCTCTACGCTCCACTCCGCTTCGGCGCCGTTGATCCGAATTCGAGCGGCCTTGCACCACGCCGGAATCCGTAGCGAGATCGCAAAGGTCTCCGCTCTCGCAAGCGCGATCCCGATCGTTACCCGGTCGCGAAACGGATATTGTCCGCTTACGCGAAGCTCGGCGGCAACGCCGGAGCCGACAACCGTCGTGACCGCGCAAGGCGCATACGATACGGCGGCCAGCCCGCCATCATGATCCCTCATCCATAGATGGGAAGTCAGCTTGGGCCAGCCTTGATGCATGTTCGCCGTGCAGCAGCCGAAGTGGGGCTCAAGACCAAACAAGTTGGCGTCGGGGCCGTTGCTCCATTCGCGCGGGGCTACGTTGCATACGATCTGATTGACCTGTTGATCGTACTGATGGGATGTCCAATCGGCGGAAATGGCCGCGGGCAACGCGTTAAAGGCAACCTTCTCCAATATATCGCCGAACCGACCCTCGCCGAAGACGCGCGTCAACTGCTCCATCGTGAACATATATTCGACTACCGCGCAGAGTTCGACGCCTTGGCTTGGACTTGTGCCCGACAGCCACTCGTCGCCCGAGAACATGCCGTGCGCTTGCCCATGGTACGTCATCAGCGAATCGATGCCGCGATGGACCGCCGCCAGCTCTCGCTCGTCGCCTCCCAGCTCGTACAATACGCCAGGCGTTTTTACGCCCATCGCCACGTTAACGACATGCGTCGTCCAGTCCCATTGCTCCACCTTGCGCCAGAAGGGAAAATCGTGCAGAATATCGCTCCAATCCGTCGTTTGTTTGGCCACGATATCCGCCAGCTCCAGCAGCCATGCCTCTTCCGTCCGCTTGTACAGCCAGACGATGCATAACAGCATCTCCGCTCCGCGCGTCTTCGCCCATCCGTGCAGCGGACGGGCTTCGATGGAAGAACGCACGTACCGAAAGAACTTGGTCAGGAACGGCTCGATCCGTTCATCTCCCGACGCCTCTTGGTGTTGGATCATAACCTTCAGCATAATCATGTAATGCCACCAGTCTTGCTCCCCCTCCGCGTCTTGGCCGACCGTCTTGATCCGTTCCGGACCGAACTTGCCATCGTCGCGCTGGCTCGCCAGCGACCATTCCACCCAGCGGTTCGCCTTGGCGATCAGCGTCTCGTCCTCCAGCAAATACGCAAGCGGCAGCAAGCCGTCCAAATAATAGGGACCCCGCTCCCAGCTTTCGCCGTTGCCCCCGATCCAGCCGTTGTCCGGGCCAACGTCGCCCCAGTGCTCCTCCAGATGCCCCGTTAAGCCGTTGGCTTGAATGCGGAGCTGCTCCTTCAGCCATCCCGATGGCTTGATCGCTCCCAGCGGCAATGCTTCGAATGCGGTTAGTTTCAACGTCATATCGATCTCTCTCCTTATCGCAAATCGTATAGATGTATGCGCATAGGCGCTGACATACTTCGACTATACCACCCCGGGACCTTGTCGGCGGAGAGCCTGACGCAACCAATAATTATCCGATTACAACATCTTGATAGGCGACTAACAATCTGTTACGGTGGAGAAAATCGAGCAAAGGGGCCAGACCAAACATGCTGCATTTTATCGCTCCCCCCATGCCGCACTTCACGGTTGGCGGCGAAGATACCTACACGCCGGGCAGAACTCACCCCGACCGCGCCAATATCGGCGTATTTGATTTGATCTACGTTACGAAGGGGGAGCTCGTGCTGGCGGAGAACGAGACGGAATATCGTCTTTCGGACCATCATTTCGTCATTCTGCGGCCCGATGCCGCGCATCGGACCGTCATGCCATGCCGCGAGGAAACCCATTTCTATTGGCTCCACTTCCAGACGCTGGGGTATTGGACGGAAGTACGGGAGCAGCAGCCCGTTGACCTATCGCAATCTGTTGAGCCCTACGCGCATATCGAGACGTTTTCCTTCTATATCCCCAAGTCGGCGCATCTGGCGCAGCCGGATCGAGCGATCGCCATTATTCGGGAAATCCTGTCTTGCCAGCGGCAGAACACGGCCGAAGCGAAGTGGAAGCAGCAGACGGCATTCCAAGAGCTGCTTCTTGCTTTAAGGGAAGAAGGCGATCATATGCCAAAGAGCCGCCAGTTCCTGATCGCGGAAGCGGCGGCACTCTATTTGCGCAATCATTACCGGGAACCCGTCTCGTATGAGCGGTTGTCCCAAAACGTGCATTTTCACGAAAATTATATCTCGCTGTGCATGAAGCAGACGTTCGGCTGTACGCCGCTCGACTATTTGATCCGTTACCGGATTGGGCAAGCCAAGCGGCTGCTCATCCGAACCAATGACCCCGTCGGCGCTATTGCCGAAGCAACGGGCTTTGGATCGTTCCCTTATTTCGTCCGCTGCTTCGTCAAACAGACCGGTCAACGTCCGAATGCGTTCCGGAAGCAATTCCGGCAGTAGACGGCCAGGCCGGCTGTCGTCGCGCATGCATAAGTATACCGGCTGCCGCTCGCGCCTTCGTCAGTATGCCGTCAATCGTTTGTAGTCCTCGCGCGTCACCAGTCCGATCGGCTTGCCGCCGTCGACGAACCGTTTTAAGTCCTCGATCACGAAAGTCCCCATGGCGGTCTTGTAATGTCTGGCAAAGCCGCCGATATGCGGCACGCATAAGACGTTGTCGAGCTGCAGCAGGGGGCTGTCCGCCGGCAGCGGTTCCTTATGGTACACGTCGATGGCCGCATAGATCCGGCCCTTGCGAAGCTCGGTTATCCACGCCCCCTCGTCGATGATCTGAGCGCGGGCCGTATTGACGAACAAAGCGCCGTCCTTAAGAAGCGCAAGCTCGCGCTCGCCGATCATCCCTTCGGTCGACTTCGTCCATGTGCTGTGCAGCGATACGATGTCGCTGGTCGACAACAGCTCGTCCAGACCGGTCAGCTCGACGCCTAGCTCGGCGGCTTGCTCCGGCGCGCAGTAACGCGAATGCAGCAGGACTCGGACGGGGAATCCGCGGAGAAACGAGATGACGTTGCGCGATATTTCGCCAAAGCCGATCAAGCCGATCGTCTGGCCGCTTAAGCCGATGACGGTCTCGCCTGCATTATGGCTCCACTCTCCCCGTTGCAGCCGCGAGGCGTAGCCGCGAAGATTCCAGGCGCCGGCCATCATCAGCGCGACGGCCGATTCGGCGGTCGACTTCGCGAGCACGTGATTCGCGCTTGCCACCTGAATATTCGTATCGTAAATATCGTCGTTCACTACCGCCACGACCGTACCTGCCGTATGGCCGATATACTTCAAATTCGGCGCCTTGGCGGCGACTTCGGCCGTCACGCGGGGAGATCCCCAGGACGAAATATAGGCATCGTAAGGTTCGATCATTTCCGCCAGTTGCTCGCTGGATACATGACTCCCGACTTCCAGGCAGTCTACCTCCGAGAAGGCGCGCAGCTTATCCAGCACGGCCTCCGGATAAAACATATTCATTAATTCGCCGTTCGATATGCCGATTAACGTTCTCATCGATGATGACCTCCTGGTTCGAGCGCGTTCATGATTCTCGCATATTCGGGAAATACTTTCTCCGCTTCCATCCCCGGCGCTTGAAGCTCCTTGCGCCACTTCGTTTCCCATTCCAGCGAATAATGACCCTCGAAGCCGCTCTCCCGAAGCAGAGCGACGATTTCCCCAATCGGGGCTTCGCCTTGGCCGAACAGCGTATAAATCCAATCGTGGTCAACCGGATCGGCGGACCTGACGCCGTCCTTCAGATGAACGTGCGCGCAATCGCCGCCTAACAGCCTGATCGTGTCCCGGATGTCCTCTCCGTCTTCCAGCGGATGCAAGATATCATAGATGACCTTGAAGTTCAAACGGCCGACTTCGTCCAGCAAAGGACGGATCACCGCTCCCGTCGCGTATTCGTTATGCGTCTCCAGCCATATTTCGCGGCCATGCACGGCGGCGATATCGCAAGCGTCCCGCAACCGCTGCACGATGCCTTCATGGCTGATCGGCGCTTTAGGCGCGTCGTGCCGGACGGCGAAGTTCCCCAGAAACACGCGGAGCCCCCGAGCTCCGATTGCCTCGGCCAGCCGTGCCGCGGCCTCGAGATGAGCAAGTCCTCCGCTCTCGTCCTCTACCCCGCGGAAGCACACGCCCGTGCCGATGTCCGTGGCCGCTATGCCCGCCTCCCGCAAAGCTTCTCCGATTGCACGGGCTTCCGCCACAGGCATCCCCGCATAAACAAGACCTTGCGGATCCTCGCGGAACTCGATGCCGGCAAAGCCGTTGCGCCGGCAATTGTCGAGATGATCCTCCAGGCTCCAGCCGTCGCACGGGAGCGAGCTGTAAGCCAATCGTATTTCTCCCAAATCAAAAACCTCCGTCTGCTAATCTAGTATCGTACCTAGACTATACAACGGAGGCCAGCGAAATGATTGTACGATTATACTGTCGCGTCTTGCATTTTATACGAACCTGGCCTGCGATGCTCATTGTCCGCTCCGGTATTGCATCGGCGTCAGCCCCGTCGCCTTCTTGAACACGCGATGGAAGTGGCTCGTGTTGTTGAATCCCGCTTCGAAGCCGATCGCCGTCGTGCTCCAATCGGTTCCGACGAGCAGATCGATCGCGCGCCGGACGCGGAGATCGTTGACGAATTGCACGAACGTCTGGCCCTTGAGCACTTTGAATACGTAGCTGAAGTAATTCGGAGACAGCGCGGCCCGGCGCGCCATATCCTCCAGCGACAATGGCAAATGCGCGTTGTCTTCGATATATCGCACCGTTTCCGTCAGCAGCAGCCGCGAATCGCCGCTATCCTTTATCCCGCGAGCATCTTCTCCGTTGTTCTCCGGGCCTGCATCCGCTTTGCTTTCGCGAAACAACGTCACGATCAGCTTAAGTAGATCTCCCTTGATCACTTGGCGATAACCTTCTTCGCGCTTGTCGTGCTCTGCCTTCATATTGGTTATCAGTTGTTCGATCAGCACTTGGTTGCGGGGAGAAATCCGGATCTTCGGAAATAGCGGAAGCATCAGATCGTCCTCGCCTTCGCCCAGCACGATCGGCATATAATCGATCTGCACCAGCTCGAGCTCCTCTTCCTCCAGCATCTCAAGGCGATGGGCCAGAAACGGCGGGATGGCGATGAGGTCTCCTTTGACGAGAGTATGGGCTTGACCCGCCACATGATGGACGCACATGCCGCGCGTGATATAACAGAGCTGCAAGTGCTCGTGCGCATGATAGACGCGATTCATCGTCTGTTTGCTTCGGAGCTCCAGCTTAAACGGGAAGTCGGCTTCCATCATATCCTTGTAATAATACACTAGCGGCAACATGGGTATATTCGCGCCCTTTCCCCTGCGGAGTCGCACTACGTTCACTTATTATAACATTGCCCCGCACCTGGCAGCATTGGCATTTAGGAAGACGGCTCCTACGGCAGCAGCCCCTGCTTCTTGATCCAGAGCAGCGGACTGAGTCCCGTCTCCGCCTTGAACACTCTGGAGAAATAATAGGGATCGTCAAAGCCGACCTGGCTCGCGACGAACTTGACGGACAGCTCGTCGCTGCAGGTTTTCTCGAACAGCCGTTTCGCGAAGTCGATGCGGAGCCCGGTCAAATATTGCACCGGCGTCTTGCCCGTCCCTTTCTTGAACGCTCTGCGCAGGTAATCCGCCGTTACCGGGAACTGCTCCATGCAGCGGTCTACCCGAAACTCGGTATTGCCGATATTGGCAACCAGGTTCTCCTCCAATTGCTCGACGAAGCTTCCCTTGCGCTGCCGCGACAGCAGCGCCATCGAATAGGCGTAGACGGCTCCCAATAGCTGTTCCGTCAGCTCCTTCCACCGATTGCGCTTCAAGTGGAACTCCTTGTGCAGCAGCTGCAGCAGCAAGCCGATATCTCCGCTTTGCGTATCTTTGAACGCGACCACTCCGCCGTCATAGGGCAGATCGAATTGCGCAACCGTGAAATAAATATTGCCGTAACCATTCTCCGAATGCTCGCTATGCAGCGTTCCTGGCGGCAAGCAAAACACGTCGCCCGGCTCGAAAGGCATATCCCCCTCCTGCAGACTGAGATAGCCGCTTCGCTCCGTAAAATACAGCATCTCCCATACGGGATGGGAATGCTGGAATGCCGTAATGGTCGTCGTAGGGGTCACTCCGATGCCCAGCAGGTTTTTCAGGGCCGTCCTCCTCCTTCTCGGCTATCGTCTTATTGAGCTTATGGTCTGTTTTGTCCATCAATCATCCCATTACATGCATTCCGCATATCGCTGATATCCATTACCATAATGATATTAAATCATGTTTTCTCTAGTCAGATCAATCTCAATTAGTGCGTTTTTGTCTGATGCTGTTAAAAATTACGATCCGTCTGCAAGCGTTGCCAAATTACCGCGAAGGAGTTGTGCGAATTGGAACAAAAAGTGTTGAACGTCGGTCTTATCGGACTCGGCGAAGTTGCCCAAGTGATTCATCTGCCCGTATTGGAGCTGTATCCCGATCGGTTTCGAATCCATGCGTTTTGCGATATTTCCCCTACGCTCGTGGAGGAATTGGGGGCCAAATACAAGGTCGGACATCTGTATTCGGATGCGCTCGAGCTCGTCAAGCAGCCCGACTTGGACGTCGTCTTCGTCCTCAACAGCGACGAGTATCACGCCGAATGCGCGATCGCCGCTGCTGATGCAGGCAAGCACGTCCTGATCGAAAAACCGATGTGCTTGACGGAATCCGACGCGGACGCCATTATCGAAGCGAGAGATCGCAACAACGTGACGATGATGGTCGGCTACATGCGTCGTTACGCCGCGCCGTTCGTGCAAGCCGTGCAAGAAATCCGGAGCATCGGCGCCATCCATTACGCGAGAATCCGGGATATTATCGGCCCGAACGCGGCGTTCGTCAAACCGGTCCACCGCGTTCTGCGGTATTCGGATATTCCGGATGCGCTGAAGGAAGATCGGAAACGCCGTGGCGACCTGCTCCTTCGCGAAGCGGTCGGCGTCGGCGCGGACTCTCCCGTTGCATCGACGTACTGGTTGCTCTGCGGCTTATCCAGCCATGATTTGTCCGCCATGAGAGAAGCGCTTGGCATGCCGCTTGGCGTCATCGGCGCGCATCAATCCAAGAGCAATCCCACGTTCCTTAACGTCATCTTCGATTACGGCACGTTCACCGTAACCTTCGAGACCGGCGTCGACCAGCAAGGACGGTTCGACGCGCATATCGAGGTCTACGGCTCGAACAAGTCGGTAAAGGTTCAGTATGATACGCCTTACTTACGCCAATTGCCGGTCAAGCTGGAGATTACCGAGTCCGACGGCGAGAACTTTGCCGTCACGGAGAGCCGGCCAACCTTTAAGGATCCGTACCGCTTGCAGCTGGAGCATTTGTACGACGCGATCGTTAACGAAACGGTTCCCAAGACGACTCCCGAAGACTTCAAGGAAGATCTGATTCTGTTCCGGATGATCGTAGACGCGCTTCGCCGCAACGAAAAAAAAGCGCCCGTCGGCACGGCTGAATAGAAGCGCCGACAAAAAAGGCAAGACCATGATCCATTCAGGAACCTCGGTCTTGCCTTTTTATGTATTCCCCACGCGATGAAACTAATGGATATCCTTCTTCTTGAAGCTTCCGCCCTTCACTTCCGCCACTTCGTAAACCATGATGAAGGCATCGGGGTCGATTTCGAGGATGATTTCTTTCATTTTCCGTTCCTCGAGACGGTTGATGACGCATGTGATTTCCCTGAACTCCTCGTTGGAATAGCCGCCCTGCACGTAATTGTATGTAGCGCCGCGTCCTAACCGGTCGCGAATCGTTTCGACCAGCTTCTCGGGATATTTCGTAATGATTTTGAACGTTTTGGCGCCGCTTAATCCCTCTTCGACGATATGGATTACTTTGGATGCGATGAAATATGCAATACCCGAAAGAATCGCGCCTTTGAGGCCAAACACGGTAGAGACGACAATAAAGACGAACACGTTCAGGAATAGGATCAAATCGCTGGTCCCGAAAGGCAGTTTCCGCGAGAGCAGCACCGCCAGCATATCGATTCCGTCGAGCGCGCCTCCGTTGCGCAGCGCAAGGCCCATGCCGAAACCGATGATGATGCCCCCGACAACGGTAACAAGCAGCGTGTCGCCTTCGACGATCGGCGTAATGTGGTGCATGACGACGGTGCCGACGGCGAGTGAAGCGATGCCGAGCACGGAATAGATGGCGAAGCTTTTGCCGATCTGCTTATATCCTAAATAGACGAAAGGAATATTAAGAACCCCGATTAGCAGTCCGAGCGGCAAGTCGAATACCTTCGACCCCACGATACTCAGGCCCGTTATGCCGCCGTCGGAGACGTTGTTCGGGATCAAGACGGCTTCGAGTCCATAGGCGGTAATAAACGCGCCGATGATGACGATCAGTCCTCGCATGATTTTGCTCAGAATTCCGGATTGTTTGCGCTCGTTTGGCATCTGTAAACCTCATTTCGATTAGCGTTCCTAGGCCTATTGCTCGCATAGCACCTTTAAATTGTAGACACCAATCGATCCAAAGTCAATTCCATCCATACGGACGGTCTGTCGTCCCGAGCTTCCCCATTTCCTTGCCCGATCGCCATCTTAGGCCTGCGGTTATTCGGACTCTAATAATGGCTAAGAATGATATTGCGCAATTTGCGAGTCAGCCGAGTCGTGCCCGCATCCTTTTTCTGCATCATGAGCAAGAAGGTCAGTCCTTCCGCCGGCAGATTGCTGAAGAACGCGCCAAGCCAGCCGTCCCACCCGTATTCCCCTTGCCCGGTTAACAACGGAGCTTGTCCGGTGCGGGTCATGATTCTCGTCAGATTGGCGTAGTTGTAACCGCGCATGGTCGCGAACGTCTTCTCGAAGCCCTTCAATTGCTCGTCGTTCAAGGCAGGCGAGGCAAAATAACGTACGGTTGCGGGCTTCAGAATGGATCCCCCGTCATGTTTCCCTTCGTTCAGCAGCATGGACGCAAACTTGGCATAATCATCGATCGTGGAAGCGAGGCCGGCTCCCCCCGATTCGAAGGCCGGATCGCGATCCATCTGATGGATAATGCCAAGGTTATTGCCAGCATATAACGTCAAACCTCCTTGACCGTCGTCTTGGTACGTCTTGGCTAAGCGCGACCGCTTGTCCACCGGTACCCAGAAGCCGGTATCCCGCATGCCGAGCGGCTCGAACATCTCTTGACGCAAAAAGTCTCCGAACCGGCAGCCGCTCGCCGCTTCGACAACCGCGCCAAGCACGTCGGCCGAGGTGCCGTAATGCCACGTCGAGCCCGGCTGGGACGCCAGCTTGCATCCCCCCAAACGATTCATCGCCTCCATGGTGCTCATGGGATCGTCGGTCAATAATCTTCGATCGATCTCTCGGAACAAGGCTTCGGTTTCCCTGCCTGCCGCATGCGCGCCTCCGTATACGAGTCCCGACGTCATGGACAGCAAATCATGGATGGTCATTTCGCGCTGGACTTGAATGAGTCGTCCGTTATCCTCCACTAGCTGATGCTTGAAGCCGGGCAAGTAACGGCTGACCGGATCGTAGAGATCGAGCTTGCCCCTTTCCATCAGCATCAATACGGCCGCTCCGGTCACGGGCTTGGACATGGAGTAGAGCCGATAGATCGTGTCGCGCCGTATCGGCAGGCCGTTCTCACGGTCTGCCAGACCGTCTTCGAGATACAAGACCTCTTGGCCTTTCTCGAGCAGGAGGACGCTCGCTCCGGCCACTTCGTTGTTCGCGATGCTTTCCCGCAGCGTTTCTCTTAATAAAAGCAAATCTTTTTCTTGCAGCAAGAATGTCACGCTCCCTTATGAAATTACCTACATACGAAAAGGCTTACAACAACCTAGTTCAACTATATATAAAAATACCTAAGCTCGTAAACGTACAATTTATCCGATCGCCATGCATTTCCGCGCCAAAAAGCCCCGAACGAGTTCGAAGCTTCCCGAGACCGGATAAGTCTCCATCGATTTCCTAATCGGCTTTTCTTCCAAGCAATAGCTCCGTCTGGATTTCCAATTGCTTCTCCAGCGAAATCAGATCGCCTGCGGAAAATTGATCGATATCCAGCGTGAAAATTCGATTGTTTTTATAAGCCGGCAGCAGCTTCCACATCGGGCTTTCCATGATTTCCTTCGCCCGTTCGTCGCCGCCGTCGGCTGCGTAGACCGTCACGAACATATAGTCCGCGGCCATCTCCGGCAACGATTCCAGCGACATGTCCAGCCCGGGGCCCCCATTCAAAACGCTTTCCTTCAGCGATTCCGGCGGCTGATACCCGAGTCCCGCAAACAAGTTTCTTGTGCCGCGGCCGAAGCTTTCGCCTACCGCCCATAAATTTTTGGCCCATATTTCGTATACGCCGACCGTTTCCCCTTCTTTCACGACGCCTTGCAGCTTCTCTTTGGCCTCCGCTAGCTTGGCTTCATATTGCCCAATCGCTTGCTCGGCTTCATCCTTCTTGCCCAGGAAATCGCCGAATTCCCGCAACTCCTCATACAGTCCCTTTGCACCCCAAGGAATGACGATGGTCGGAGCAATCTTCGAGAATTGCTCGTAGTTTTTATCCGACGGCCTGATGATCAAGTCCGGCTCAAGGGAAGCGATCTTCTCGAGCGCGACCGAATCGTCGCCGATGTCGACAATGCCCTCGATGCGGTCCTTCAAAAAATGCTGATTCAAGCTCGCCGTGCCGGCTCCGATCGGTTGTACGCCTAAAGTGAGCAAATGTCCAAGATATTGCGTCGCCACGACTCGTTTGGGCTCAACCGGGATCTCGATCTCCCCCATCACGGTTTGAAAGCTGCGGGTAGCCGCCGCCGTTTGATCGTCCCCAGACGCCGAAACCGCTTCATTTGTGTTCGTGTTCGCGTTCGTACCGCTTGAGGCAGATCCGCCGCATCCCGCTAGCGAAATCGATAGGGCCCCCGCTAATAGGAATGTCATCCATGTACGCATTTTCATCTTTGATGTCCTCCGCCTTTTCAATTAATAATGATTATCATTATTGAAATCATAGCAGAGCGGAAGGGACCCGTCTATTTCCGATTATGGGGTTTTCCATGGACTTTTGTAAGATGCTCCGTCTGGACATCCAATTGCTGCTCAAGGGCTATAGGATCATTGTGTTTAAATAAGTCCAGCTGAACGACGTACACGTTGCCGTTGCGCACGGCTGGAAGCTCCAGCCATTCCGGGTCCGACATGATCGCTTTGGCATATTCGGCTCCTCCGCCTTCTTCCCATACGGTTACGAAAATATGATCGGCCGCGTAATGCCGGAGCATGCCCGGCGAAAGCTCCAGCCCGACGCCCTCGTCCAGCACGAAAGGAGCAAGCGCCTCCGGAGGGCGGAACGCCAGCGATTTGTACAAATTGCGCAGTCCCCTTCCGTACCCGATGTTGACCGCCCATATCCGATCCGGCCAGAACTCGAAGACGGCAGCCGTTGCATGGGGTTCGACATGCCCCGCGACAAGATCGGCCGCCCTCCGCTCCTTGACTTGGAATTGACGAATCCAAGCTTCGGCTTCGCTTGTTCGGTTAAGAGCCCTTCCGAGGCGTTGCAGCTGCTCCAAACAATCTTCGCGTCCCCACGGTATCGAGATGGTTGTGGCAAGCCGCGACAACGGCTCGTGATTGGGCTTCGACGTCACGATCAGATCCGGCTTCAAACCGGATATTTCCTCCAGCGAGGTCGCGCTTCCGACGTCGGCCACCTCCTCCAGCATGCCGCGGTACGGGAACGCATGCAGCAGCTTCGCGGTTGTTCCGACGGGCTTCAATCCCAATGCGAGAAGATGTCCGATATAATGCAGCGACACGATTCGTTTCGGCCGCCGGATATAATCCCGCGGCGACATGCCGGTCGCTTGCTTGAACTTGCGGCTTAAATACATGCCGT
>JAQSXN010000614.1 GCA_029256665.1 Paenibacillus sp. | reverse complement strand
ACAAGCCGCGTCTCGGAAGGAGGCGAGCCTGCGAGCCGCCAGGAGCGACAGGCCACGCCTCGGAATCAGGCGAGGACAGCGAGCTGCCGCGTCCCTGAACTTGCGAGGCCCGTGAGTTGCCTGGAGTGACAAGCCACGTCCCGGAAGGAGAGGTGGCCTGCGAGCTGCTGCCCGCGAGTTCCTGATAGATTGTGCGAATATACTCAATTTAAAGACACATCAACTCGTCTATAAGCTTAATTATGCAGATATCCTCAAATTTTCCGCGAGACGGTCTATTTCCCGAAATTCTAGCGCATATTTGTGTGAAATCGTACAAATCCACTCCAAACCGCACATGTTAAACCGAAAATTGTGTATGATCGCACAATTCGCTGCCAGCTTGCGTGTCTCGCGGAGCAACTATGCACCGTGCAGAAAGAAGCAGGTGGAACCGCGCGGAGCAACGAGCTTCGTCGCGTAGAGAGCTCGCCTCTCTACAGCTCCTCCAGCGCGCGGAGGCCCAGCAGCGTCAGCCCTTTGCGAAGCGCATCGGCCGAAGCGCGCACGAGGCTCAGCTTGAACGATTGCTCGGCGGCGCTGCCGTCCAGCACTTTTACATGGTGGTAGAACCGATTAAACGCTTGGGCGAGCTCCAGCAAGTAGCGGGCAAGCACGGACGGCTCGCAACGTTCCGCGGCTTGGCGCAGACGGAGCGGGTAGCGGGCGATCAGCTTGAGCAGCGACCAAGCGTATTCGTTGTCCGCGAGCGCGAAGTCGAAGTCGGCTGCATCGGATGCGTCGGCATCGTCTGAAGCGACTCCCGCCTTGCGCAAAATGCTGGATGTTCTCGCATAGGTGTATTGCAAATACGGCCCCGTCTCGCCATCGAAATTGAGCACGTCCTTCAAGGAGAAGTCGACGTCGAGCGTCCGGGTATTCTTGAGATCGCCGAATACGACGGCTCCGATGCCGACGGCCTCGGCTACGGCTTCCTTGTCCGCGAGCGTCGGATTTTTGGCCTCGATTACCCGTTTGGCCTGCTGCACGGCTTCGTTCAGCACATCCTCCAAGAATAGCACCTTGCCGCGGCGCGTGGACATCTTCTGTCCTTCCATCATCATGAGCCCGAACGGGATATGGCGGCAGCGGTCTTGCCAACTGGCATCCATCTTCTCGAGCACGCGGAAAACTTGCTGGAAGTGAAGCGCCTGCTCGCCGCCGACCACGTACAGCAGCAGCTCGCCGTTCATTTGATTGCGGCGGTACAAGGCCGTCGCGAGATCGCGGGTCGCGTAGATCGACGTGCCGTCGGATTTGACAAGCAGGCAAGGCGGCATGCCGGACTCGTCAAGCCGAACGACCATCGCGCCGTCGCTTTCCTCCAGCAGTCCCTGTCCGCGCAGCGACTCGACAACGGCTTCCATCTTGTCGTTGTAGAAGCTCTCTCCCAGCACATGGTCGAACGTAACGCCGAGCCGGTCGTACAGCTTGCCAAACTGCTTCAGGCTTTCGCCTATCATCTCGCGCCACAGCTCCGTAGCTTGCGCATCTCCGCCCTCCAGCTTGCGGAACCACTCTCTCGCCTCGGCTTCGAGCTCCGGATGACGCTCGGCTTCCTCATGAAATTTCACGTATAACGCCAAGTATTCCTTAGTAATATTGTCGCTGGCCGCCATCGCCTCCGGATTGCCCCACTTGAGATAGGCGACGATCATTTTGCCGAATTGCGTGCCCCAGTCGCCGAGATGGTTCACGTTGACCGTATCGTGTCCCGTCTCCCGAAGAATGCGGTAGATCGCGTTGCCGATCATCGTCGAGCGCAGATGGCCGATCCCGAACGGTTTGGCGATATTGGGGGACGACATGTCGATGATGACGCGTTTGCCGCCGCCGGCGTTCGGGCGCCAGAAGTCGTCCGACGCTGCCGAGCGAAGCAGCAGGTCCTCGGCAAAGGCCGGGCGGTTCAGCTTGAAGTTCAGGTAAGGACCGACCGCTTCCGCTCGGAATCCGGGATGGTCCAGCTGAGCCGCAAGCTGCCGCGCGATCAGCGCAGGGCTCTGCTTCATCGTTTTGGCCAAAACGAAACAAGGCAAGGCGACATCGCCCAGCTCATCGTTCGGGGGATACTCCAGCAAAGCGTCGATCTCGTTCTCCGGGATGGGGAGAAGCGGCGCCAAACATTCGATCAATAAAGGGTTGCTCATCATGATTCCTCCTCGTTATATACGCGCGTTAGAACGCAAAAAATCCCCGTCTCTGCTAGAGACGGGGATGAGCCCGCGGTGCCACTCTCGTTATCCGGAAGCTCGCATGCGGAACCGGATCTTATCTTAGCCGTAACGGTGCCGAACCGGGCGATCCTAGGGGCATGCGCCCATCGGAATGCCGTCTCCCGGGTCCTCTTCGATCGTCCGTCGTTGACCGGCTCCCACCGCCCCGGCTCGCTTGGCAACGTATGTCTGACGATGTACTGTCCCGTTCATTGACGTTATAGAGGTTGTTCAAAAAGTCCGCTTCCCATTACGAAGTAATCCAAGTAGTTTAATCGACATCGAATATTGAATGCAGCCGAAACTTCCGTTGCTCACGTAGCTCTGCTACGCTCCGCTACTCAGTTTCTAGCTGCCTTCAATCTTCTCGGTACTGGTAACCGAACTTTTTGAACATGCATTTATACAGTATTATATCGATTCG
>JAQSXN010000037.1 GCA_029256665.1 Paenibacillus sp. | reverse complement strand
CGGGATAAAGATCATGAAGCCCATCTGAAAGGCGGTTTTAAGCTCGCTGATCACGTATGCCGGAATCAGCACCGTTAGCGGGATATCTTCATAAGAAGCGGGCTTTTCCGTTTGGGTGTAATTCATGAACAGCAGCAAATCTTTTTCCCTTGTGTGGGCGAACATAAACTTCTTCATCGGGACTGCTGCTTCCTCGAACGCTTGCGTTTGCGAAATCTCGCCTTTTAAGTAGGGCTGAAGCGCAACCTCGTTCACTTGACCGAATGTAGGCGCCATGATGAAAAACGTGAGAAACATGGCTAAGCCGATCAATACTTGGTTAGGCGGCATCATCTGCGTGCCTAGCGATGTGCGGACGAATCCGAGCACGATGACGATCCTGGTGAAGCTCGTCATCAAGACCATAATCGCGGGCGCGATGCTTAATACCGTAACGAGCAACAGCAGCGAAAGCGCGCTGGTGCCGGGCTGTCCCCCTTCTTCCCCGTTGTTGCCGATATTAATGGAAATATCGGGCAACGGTTCCGCGAAGGTATGGCTTTGAAGCAGCAAAGATAGCAGCAGAACGGCGAAGAAGGACATCCATCTTTTATTTCTCATCATCCATCAACCGTTCATTCGTATTTTGTTTGTTGAACAGCGTTTCGATCTGCTCCTTGCGATCCGCTTGCTGGCTTAGTTTGTTCTGCAGCAATTGCTGGAAGGATGCGGATTCGTTCCAACGTTCGTCCGTTGGTTGTTTATCCGCGCTCCGGCCCGTGCGCCAGCGGCCGATCAAAGCGGAAATATCTTTAGGCGTCCACGCGCCATCGGCTTGTTTCTCCAGCGCTGCAATGACGGCGGCAACTTGCTCCGGATCCTCGAACTTGTCGAGTAACGAAATCGTATCTCCCACGCCTACTACGTAGATTCGGCCCGCGATCTCCACGACCTGCACGGAGTTGTTCTGCCCTAACGCGATCCCGCCAAGAGAGCGCATCGACCGATTA
This sequence comes from Paenibacillus sp., assembly GCA_029256665.1. GTDB lineage: Bacteria > Bacillota > Bacilli > Paenibacillales > Paenibacillaceae > Pristimantibacillus. The sequence goes on along the minus strand of JAQSXN010000037.1, from coordinate 11,491 downwards.
GCGCCCCAAGCCCTGCTCCGATTGGACAACCACTTAATAACCAGCACGATCAACGTGATAACGATGACAAGCGACACGATCACCCATACCATGCCGCCAAGCAGATCGCCTGGCTCCGATCCGGGTATAGCGCCAGGCGATTCGCCGAAAGTACCGCTATCTCCGAGCTTGGCTGCGGCGGCCACCGGCAATGCCGACAGGCCTGCCGCGGCCAACAAGGCGGAACGTAATTGTAATTTCATAGCACGGCCGCTGCCTTAGCCTAACGTTTTCTTAATCGCTTCGATTACGCGATCCGCTTGGAATGGCTTTACGATAAAGTCCTTGGCGCCGGCTTGAATCGCATCGATGACCATCGCCTGTTGACCCATGGCGGAGCACATAATGACTTTGGCGTTTCCGTCCATCTTTTTGATCTCTTTAAGCGCCGAGATCCCATCCATCTCGGGCATCGTAATGTCCATTGTAATGAGGTCCGGTTTAAGCTCCTTGAATTTCTCAACCGCTTGCGCGCCGTCCTGCGCCTCTCCTACTACTTCATAGCCGTTTTTGGACAAAATATCGCGAATCATCATGCGCATGAAAGCCGCGTCGTCAACGATCAGAATTCGGTTTGCCATGTTCATTTCCTCCTAGGATGTTATTGTAATTTTTGAATGCGGTCCCATTGGCTGACGATATCCGTAACGCGGACGCCGAAGTTCTCGTCGATGACAACTACCTCGCCTTTGGCGATCAATTTGTTATTGACAAGAATATCGACCGGCTCGCCTGCTAGCTTGTCCAGTTCGATGATGGAGCCCTGGGACAGCTCGAGAATATCTTTGATTTGCTTTTGGGTTCTACCTAATTCTACAGTGACTTTCAACGGTATGTCGAGCAATAAATTAAGATTCGTGGCATCTTGCGGGACGTAAGGCCCATTGCTAAAATTCGCGAATTGGACAGGTTGCACGTTCACGTTGCGATTAAGCCCATTGGCATGCATCGGATGACCCTGATACCCGGCCGGAATATCGAATACCGGGTCCGGAATCCCGTATCCGCCCGCGGCGTGCATAGGCATTTCGGCCTGTTGGGAGAATGCCGGCGGAGCCATCGTCGACGCGGCAGCCGTTTGCTGCATGGCGGTCTGCTGTTCGGCAGCCGCGGTTATCGCAGGAGCCGGCGCCGGCTCTTCGGATAGGTCCGTGCCGCCCATGAGCGTGGACACCATTTGTTTCGCGAACGATACAGGCAATAGCTGCATGATCGTCGAATCGATCAGTTCGCCGATGGTCAGATGGAACGAAATCTTGATGAAGACGTCGACTGGCGGCAAGTGGCTCATTCCGTCGCCTTTATTGACATCGAGAATATCGATCCCCGGCGGCGAGATATTGACAAAACGATTGAAAATGGTGGACATCGACGTCGCCGACGATCCCATCATCTGATTCATCGCTTCTTGCACTGCGCTTATGTGAATCTCATTCAACTCTCCGGCTTCCACATCGCCTTCTCCGCCCAACATTAAATCCGCGATAACTTGAGCGTCCTTCGTTCGGATGACCAACGAATTAATCCCCTCAAACCCATCGACGTACTGCACGCTTACCGCGACATGCGGTTTGGGGAAAATGTCGCCGAGATCCTCTCGTCTCACCAACGTAACCTGTGGAGTCGTGATGTCCACCTTCTTGCCCAGCAACGTCGATAATGCGGTTGCCGCGCTACCGAACGTGATATTTCCTATTTCTCCTAGCGCGTCTTGTTCGATAGAGGACAGAAAGTCCGACAATTGAACTTCGTTTGCAGGTTCCTGCAGATCATTCGGTTCATTGGAGGATTGACGAAGCAACGCATCGATTTCCTCTTGTGATAAATAATCCTTACTCATCATAATCTTCCTCCGCTCCTTCGCTTACTATCTCGTCTACCTGTACGGCGATACGGTCTTTTACCGAACCGGGACTTCCGATAAACTTCAATTTGTCGCCTACCTTGACGCGAAGGCCTTCATCCACCGATTTGTTCAGTGTAAGCACGTCTCCGATGCCAAGCGATAGAAACTCTTGTATCGTAATGGACGTTTCCCCCAGCTCGGCAACGATTGGAAGCTTCGCTTTGTTGACCCGCTGCTCCAGAATTTCCACTTCTTCGGGGATCCGTTCTTTCTTCTGGGAAACGAACCAATGATGGACCGACAGCCGAGACATGATCGGCTCGATGACGACATGGGGGATACAAAGATTGATCATGCCCGTCGTATCGCCGATCTTGGTGCTGAAAGAAATCAAAGCGATCGTTTCGTTCGGAGAAACGATCTGCATGAACTGCGGATTAGTCTCCAACGCTTCAAGTCTTGGAGATATGTCAATGATCGTCTTCCAGGCTTCTTGAAGACTCTCGAACGTTCTCGCGAAGATACGCTCCATGACGATCGTTTCGATCTCGGTCAAATTGTTGATCTTGGACGGCGCGGTGCCTTGTCCTCCCAGCATCCGGTCGAGCATCGCGTACGCGACGTTGGGATGCACCTCAAGCACCATGCGTCCTTCCAGCGGTTCGGCTTCGAAAACGTTAAGAATCGTCATTTTCGGAATGGAGCGAATAAATTCGTCGTAAGGAAGCTGTTCGACGTCCACGACGTTTATTTGCACAAAGGTACGAAGCTGCGCCGAGAAATAGGTTGTCAAATATCGCGCGAAGTTTTCGTGAATACGAGTCAAGCTTCGGATATGGTCCTTCGAGAAACGGACGGCGCGTTTGAAGTCGTATACGCTGACTTTGCGCGTAACTTCTTCCTTCTTCAAATCATCCGCGTCCATCTCGCCGGAAGACAACGCTGCTAATAGGGCGTCAATCTCGTTCTGCGATAGTACATCAACCAATTCTCTCACCCCCTTCGAGGATTATCGCCTTAAGATGTTAAAGTTCGGTAATAATGAAATCCGTAATTTCGACTTTGATAAGCTTGCCCTTCGGCAAGGAGGGATTGATAAGGTTAAGCAGCTTGCTCTCAAGAGCGTCTTCGCCCTGGGAACCGCCCAGCTCCTCGGCCGTCGTATCCGCCAGCGTGCGGCTAATCATAGGTTTAATCTCGATTTCAAGCAATTTGTCGAAATCCGCTTTCGTCTTTTTCGCGTCGAGCTGGAACGCAAAGCTGATAATGACCACTTTGTCTTGATCCTTCAAATTGCGGCGGAAATCATTGAGTTCGGCCGTCACCTCGACTCGCTCATCTGCCGAGAGCACCTCGATTTCGACCGGTTCCTTGTCGGCGGCCGTTTCAGCCGTATCGTTGAACAGCGATCGGAACAATATGATCGATACGATGGCGATAAGCGTGATGGATAACAAAATCGTTATTAACCAAGGCAACATTTTTTTCATGGCGTAGGACCCTCCGTTCGTTCACTCTTTTGGGCCGCTGCGACGAGGCCTATTGTTTGAAGAAACTGCTGATTCAAACGCAGCAGCTCGGAGGACTTCTCCTTTACCACCAATTTCTTCCCTGTCGTGAGAGTGATCACGGTATCGGCAGCCTCTTCAATCAATTCAATGAGAAGCGCATTAATAATAACTTTGGTTCCATTCAAACGCGTTACGGTGATCATTAGCTGCCCCCTTGCTATGTAGGGGAGGCCGAAAGCTTCAGCCTCCCGTAAGATCCTATTTCAGACTATGGATTAACGTTTCAGGTTAACGACTTCTTGAAGAATCTCGTCGGAAGTCGTAATTATACGGGAGTTCGCTTGGAAGCCCCGCTGCGCCACGATCATCTCCGTGAATTCGGCCGTCAAGTCGACGTTGGACATCTCAAGCTGACCGGAGATGATAGCGCCCGTTCCGAATTCGGCATCATTGGCCGTCAACAGCTCGAACTCGCCGTCCGGATTCGCGTTGACCGTCATCCGGTACAGGTTGCCGCCCATCTTCTCTAGTCCGCCCGGATTAACGACTTTCGCGATGCCAAGCTGCGCGACTTCCACTTGTCCGTCTACCGTCACCCCGATAACCATACCGTCCTGGCTGATCGAGAATGCCGTTACTTCCTCATCCAACACGATCGGCGCGCCGTCGGCGCCAAGCACGAACATCCCGTCGGAAGTGACCAATTGTCTTGCGGAGTCAAGCGTGAAATTACCCGCGCGCGTTAGAAGCATTTCGGCGTCTTCGCCCGCCGCGACTACAAAAAATCCGTCGCCGTCGATACGAAGATCGGAAGCCTGATTCGTCGTCATGGCGCTGCCTGCGGTATGAACCGTATCGATCGCTCCGATGGCTACGCCGAGCCCGATCTGCTTGGCGTTAACGCCGCCGCGCTCGCCGTCCTCCGGCGCCGTAACGCCGGATACCGTCTGGCTCAGTATGTCTTGGAACATGACGCGGCCTGCCTTAAAGCCGACCGTGTTCACGTTCGCAATGTTATTGCCGATGACGTCTAGCTTCGTTTGAAACCCTCTCATGCCGGACACGCCGGAATACATCGATCTTAACATGGCTTTTATTCCTCCAATGGTCCATTTGTTCGCGATCCTTGCCCTGCGGCCGCTTCAGTCGGTCCACGGCCTCGGCGCCCTCTGCGAGGTCCAGCCCTAGCTCAAGATGATCGCGCTGTCGATTTGGGTAAATACGTTGCTTTTCATTTGGCTGCCGTCCATGGCCGTTACGACGGTGCGGCTAGGCACGTTGACGATCATGGCGACATCCCGATATACGATTAGCGAGTCTTTGGCTCCTTTGGATGCCGCGTCGTCCACCGCTTGCATAATCTGCGACAACGATTCCGGCTGAAGCTTGATGCCTCGCTGCTCCATTCTCATCTCCGCATGGTGGCTGAACTTCAATACCTTGGATTCCAGCAGGTCGCGAAAATCGGTAGAAACGGGCTTTGCCGTCTGCGACGAGTTGCCTTTATCCAGCTTGTCAAGCTGAAGCGGAGTTGACTTGATCGGGAACATCCGGCCGATAGTCATGCGTTCGTTCACGGGTTCTCCACCTCCTCCTCCTCTTCTTCTTCGGGAGGCTTAGGCTCGATCTCGTTTTCGGAGATGGCGACGACGTAATCAAGCGCAACTTCTTTGTCGCCGGACTTGGCATACAACAATCCGTCCTTGGACAAGATGGAATCCACTTTACCGGTTAACGAAGTAACGTCGCCTTGATCGTCATATTCGTTCCACTCGATAAACTTGCCGATCAGACTCGAGGCGGATCCGATGCTCTGGCGCATGAGCGCAAGCTCGCCCGACATATTCATCAGCTGCTCGACGGAAGTAAATTGCGCCATCTGGGCAATAAAATCTTTATCCTGCATCGGTTGCATGGGATCCTGATTTCTGAGCTGGGTCACGAGGATAGCCAGAAATTGATCCTTGCCGAGCGTAGCGGACGGCTGCCTGCTAGCCGCTGCCTGTACATTGGATTTGTCGTAATTGGGCCAAACATTGCGAGTTGAAACTGCGTCTGACATTTTGTTCACCTCCGTTCTTCCAAGCTGCTTAAACCTGCTATACGCTGTTGCTTATGCCGTCTCGTTTATGGCTCGTCCATATCCAAGTCCCTGGATTGCCGCCTGCTCCGCTATCTCCGTTTCGAAGGCGTTGTCCGATACGAAATCGCCGTCCCGAAGCCCTTGACGCTCATCGGATGGTTGGCCGCCTTGCTGGCCGCTGCCGAATTGTTGGTTAGTCAGTTGCGCGGCCGTACTGCTCTGCGTAACTTCCAGTTTTTCGACGTTCAATCCTTGTGCTTGCAGCGCCGCTCGCAGTTGCGCCATCTGATTCTCGAGCATGTCTTTCGCCATCGCCGTATCCGCTTGGAACACAGCCGTCAATAATCCGTTCTGCATGGAGATTTTAACATCGACTTGTCCGAGATGCTCCGGGAACAAGATCAGCTTTGCTTCCGTAGCCCCATTAAGCGATCTGACGTCGAACTTCTGCACGATCAAACCTTCCATCGTATCCGCGAATTCTTCCGCAAGCACAAAAGCGCTAGGCGATGTCGACTTCGTCAGCAACGAACCGAAATCCCGAACGTTGTCCGCGTTCATAAGGGGCAGTTGAGTCGGCGTCCCGGAGTCTGCCGCATTGGCCCCGCCTTCTTGAAGGGCGGCAACCTCGGCGATCAGCGTATTCTGCTCCGTCAGCGCTTGAATGAAGGCTGGATGGGCACTTTGATTGGTTAGCCGCTGTAGATGCGTTTGAGCGTCCTTCGCGTTGGCAGGCAAAACGTTCAGCCAGTCCGGAACATTGGCTTTGGAATCCATTGCGCCAACTTTCTCTTGCGGTGCAGCGCCTTCCAGCTTTGCCGCTATCGCTTTCAGCTGTTCGCCGATCAATGCCAGCGGCGTTTGACCTTGCACCTGCTTCAGCGTTCCTTGCTGCAATGTCGCTTGCAATTGAAGCAAAGCATCCTGCAAGCTGCTCTTAATTTGAGCAGAAGCTTCCATCAGGCCGATTCGTTGAGCGTCATCGGCGTTTGGTCGCACGGATTGGGGCTGAAGCTTTACTACCGGAGCTCCGAGAAGCGCCAGCAGCGCATTCAAACTTTCCAGCGTAGCCTCAAGCTCTCCCAGCTTTTGTTCGGACAACTCTTCCTTCTCTTCGCCGCTCTCGTCCAACTGATCGATTAATCCGTCGATTGCGGCCATTAGATCCTCCAAAGCCGGCGCGTGAGCGTTCGTTTCGCCGCTTGCGATCGCAGCCAGTCCAGCGACTGCCGCAACTAGCGATATCGGCTGTTCGACTGCCGCTTCACCGCTCGGTTGTCCCGCGATTTGCTGAATGAGCGCCTGTTGGAAGCCCGCGGAATCTCCTTGGCCTTTCGATCCTGTCTGAACCGTTGCAATCGGCGAAGGCACCGGCGTTGCAGCCATACCAGGAATCATCATTTCCATTTTGTTTATTCACCTCCTTTCCGATAAGAGGGGTTCGACATGCTTAAGCAGCCTTGGTTACCGCATGAGTTTCTACGATCCCGCCATCAATTTCGTCACGATCGTAGCCGTCGCCGCTTCGTCGATGCTCGACATCTCGGCCAGAATGCCGGATCTTGCCGTGTTGCTAACGGAATTTAATATCCGAATCACTTTGCTTGGGCTAATATCCTTCATTTTGAGAAGCATTTCGCCAGCGTTCTTCGCATTCATCGATTCAAACGTCGCGCTAAGCTGCTCCTGGTTTAGCGTCGAGGAAACCGGCGTCTCCGCAGCGCCTTCTTGTTCGTCCAGCCTTGCTTGCAGCGCCGCAATTTGCAGATCCTTTACGCTTACGTTATCCTTCAGCTTCATCGTCGCTTCGGCAGCGATCTTCGGATCCATTTTCTCCATGATTTTCACTCTATCGTCAGAGCGCATGGAAGCGAACAACAACACGATTTCGTCCGTGTTCATGTTCTGTACGATCGGAGCCGCTTTGCTTGGCGTCATCTTGGCGAACATGTCGGACAACTCTTCGATTTTGGCCGCATACTGCTCGGCTTCAAGCAATTCCTGTTCGGTTAGCTGCTTAAGCTGAGCGTTTTCGTCCGCCAGCCCTTTTGCAGCTTGCTCTTGGGTTGCAGCCGATGCGGTAGCAGCCGCCAGCTCGCTCTTCACCGTCGCAAGCTCGGCTTCCAGCTCTTCGATCTTCTCCGTCATCTTGATGTTGCGTATGGAATCGTCGTCCATCATGGATCCCGATACCTTGGGTTCGGGCAGCACTTCCTTCAACACGGGAATCGAATTGCCAACTTGCAGCGCCCGGTTTCGGAATTCCACATCGAACATCGCATACAATACGCCTAGCAATACGATGACGAACAGAATCGGAATCATTAAGAACATAAATCGTTCGAACGCATTATAATTTTGTTTCTCTACACCAGTCTCCGCCAATTTCATTCACTCCTCTGCCGGCGTAGCAAGCTCTGTTGCTTGTTGCAATGAGCATTCTCGCAATACGGGATGCGCTTTACGGCGACGACATCATAAAACGGACGGTAGCCATCTCATCCAACTCGTTCTGCTCTTTCAACTGAAGCGCGTAACGGAATTTATCCCAGGCATGATCCTTGGCTTTCAGCCATACCTTTTCGTCCTTTACCTTATCGGCGAGCTTGGAACGGTTTTGCTCCACCACTCGCTCGGCTTGCCGCACGTCCAGCTTTTTTTTCTCGATGCAGGATTGCAGATGGTCAATGTATTGACCGATCAGCACAACCTCGGACAGCGGCACGGCTTGACTGGCGGATTGCTGGAGCTTGTCCTCCCATTCCTCCTTGGCCGTCAGCAGCTCGCGAAGCGACATTTCCTGCAGCGACAACGCGGATAAGGCATCCGACAACTGCCATTCCGCCTGGGACTTTTGACTGCTCTTCAGATCAACTACTTTCTGGAACGAGTAATGGAAGGCTGCCACTTAAAGACTCAACTCCTGTCAAAATGCTCGATCAGTTCCGCTTGCGCTTCGCCCAGCGTCACTTTCTCGGACGTCTTTTGCTTCGCGAAAGCATGGATCGTTTCGATCGCTTCGATCGCTTTATCGATTTCTTTATTAGATCCGATTTGATACGCCCCAATATTTATGAGGTCTTCCGAATCTCTATAAATAGAAAGCAATCGTTTTAGTTCGTTTGCCGCATCTTGCTGCTGTTCCGTCACGATTTCCTTCATGACGCGGCTGACGGAGGCGAGCACGTCGATTGCCGGGAAATGGCCTTTATGCGCCAGATGGCGGCTCAATACGATATGGCCGTCCAAGATGCCCCTTACCGCATCCGCGATCGGCTCGTTCATATCGTCGCCGTCGACGAGCACGGTGTAGAACGCCGTTATCGAGCCGGCCGGTCCCGTTCCCGCGCGCTCAAGGAGTTTCGGCAGGGCCGCGAACACCGATGGGGTGTAGCCTCTTGTCGCCGGAGGCTCGCCGATGGCAAGTCCTACTTCGCGAAGCGCCATCGCATATCGCGTGACGGAATCCATCATCAGCATGACGTTTAAACCTCGATCGCGGAAATATTCGGCGATGGTCGTCGCGATCAAGGCGCCTTTCATCCGAATAAGGGCGGGTTGGTCGGAGGTAGCGACGATGACGACGGACCTTGCAAGACCTTCAGGCCCAAGATCCTTTTCGATGAACTCCAGCACTTCCCTGCCGCGCTCGCCGATTAGCGCAATAACGTTAACGTCGGCGGAAGTATTGCGGGCAATCATGCCAAGCAGCGTGCTCTTGCCGACGCCGGAACCCGCGAAAATCCCGACGCGTTGGCCCTGGCCGACAGTCAGCAATCCGTCGATCGCTCGAACGCCGATGCTTAACGGCTTGGTGACCCTTGGCCGGTTAAGCGGGTTGCTGGGTTCGTTATGGGTCGAATAATGCTGCATTCGGCTTGGAAGGAAGCTGCCGTCCAGCGGGTTGCCGAGACCGTCAAGTACTTTGCCGAGCAACTCGGATCCGACTTGGACCGTCAGCGGTTTGCCGGTTCCGACGACATCGCAGCCGGGACTAATGGCATGCAGATCGCCAAGCGGCATCAGAATGACTTTGTTATCCCTGAAGCCGACGACTTCCGCTTTTAATGGTTTGGCCGACTTTGACGGATAAATGTAGCACAGGTCGCCGATGCTCGCATCCGGACCTTCCGATTCCACCGTCAGGCCGATAACTTGCGTTACCTTGCCGTTCACTCGCACGGGATCGATCGGCCTTAAGTGTTCCAGATATTTTTGTACGTCGATCGGCTTATTCGCGATCATCGTCCCCACCTCGTTCTTCGCCGCTTTGGTGGGCAAGCTGGAACAGCTCGCGCTTGATTTCGGACAATTGCGTATCGATTCTCGCATCGATGCTGCCGTAAGCCGAACGAATGACGCAACCGCTATCCTTCACGCTGGAATCCGGCAAAATATGCAGTTCAGCCTGCGAATCGATCGCGGTATGCAGCTCTTCCCTCGCCGCTTGCACGAAAGCTAGCTGTGACGGTGCAACACAGAGCGTTATGACACCTTGTTCTCTCCTGCGGGAAAGCGACTTCCGGATGAGCTCGACCGCCATCTCGGGCGCCGCAGCAAGCTGCTGCCCTATAATTTTCTCGGCGATTGCGACGCTTAATTCGACAAGGAACGGTTCGGCTTCCTGAATGATCTGCTCTCGCATGGAGTAAGCGCCTTTAAGCGCGTCCGCCGCTTCGGCAATCTTCGATTCCCAACTTAGCTGGAGCTGCTCTACAGCCGCCGTGGAACCTTGGGCATAACCGTGCTCGTAGCCCTCTCTGCGCGAAGACTCGAACGCGGCTTCGTCTTCGGCTCGCTTCTGCAGCCACCAAACGTCGATTTGTTGTTCGGCCTCGTTCAACATACGCTCGCATTCTTGCGAGGTATCATGCAGTCTCTCCTGCGCGAACGATTCGGCGTCGGACAATATTTGATCGCGAAGCGCGATGGTTTCTTGGTCGGGCTGAAGCCTCTCCGCTTCCGCCGTCGCTGCGGTCTCCACAGCCGGCGCGGCGTACGGATTATGCCATTGAAGCCGCTTGAGCTGATCAACCGATATGACGCTGGAGGATTTGATTAAATTAGACAATGATGTCATCTCCTCCGCCGCGCGCGATTATAATTTCACCCGACTCTTCTAACCTGCGAATCGTAGCGACGATTCGAGTCTGGGCTTCTTCAACATCACGCAGCCGGACAGGCCCCATAAATTCCATTTCTTCCTTGAAAGATTCGGCCATCCGTTTGGACATGTTGCGGAAGATCGCTTCGCGAACTTCTTCGCTTGCCACCTTGAGCGCAAGCTGCAAATCGGAATTCTCGATATCGCGAATGATGCGTTGAATCGAACGGTTGTCGATGTTGACGATATCTTCGAACACAAACATCCGTTTTTTGATTTCTTCGGCCAATTCGGGATCCTGAATCTCGAGCGCGTCGAGGATGGTCCGTTCCGTTCCGCGGTCGACGCCGTTCAAAATCTGAACGATGGAATCGATGCCGCCGGCATTCGTGTAATCCTGCGTGACCGTAGCGGAAAGCTTTTGCTCGAGCACCCGCTCGACTTGCGAGATGACTTCGGGCGACGTGCTGTCCATCAGGGCGATTCTTCTGGCGACATCCGCTTGTTTTTCTTGCGGCAGCGAAGATAGAATTTGCGACGATTGCTCGGATTGCAGGTATGATAATACGAGTGCGATCGTTTGCGAATTTTCGTTTTGGATGAAGTTGAGAATTTGTGCCGGCTCCGCTTTTCTCGCGAAATCAAACGGTCTCACTTGCAACGTTGCAGTCAGGCGGTTAATGACGTCGAGCGCCTTTTCTTCGCCTAGCGCTTTCTCCAAAATTTCTTTCGCGTAACTGATGCCTCCCTGCGAGATATACTCTTGGGCCAAACATATTTGGTGGAATTCGCTAAGAATATTTTCGCGATCATGGCTGTCTACTTTACGGACGTTCGCGATTTCCAGCGTTAGCTGCTCGATCTCGTCATCCCGCAAATGCTTGAATATTTGCGCCGACACTTCCGGA
>JAQSXN010000036.1 GCA_029256665.1 Paenibacillus sp. | reverse complement strand
TTGTCGCTGATGATATGAGGCGCGCCTCCTCCTGCGTACGGAGTGATTTTCGCTTGGTTTTCAATAACGGATAGAAACTCTTCCGTGTAATACGGCATGCCGTCCTTCAGCTCGTAATGCTCGCCTTCCCGCCCGAAGCGAAGCAAGGTGGAGCCTTCGTCGCCGTAGAAGTAGTCGATCCAGCGGATCGTCGCTTCCGGGTGCTTGTTGACGGACGTAATCGCGAAAGCTCCGTAGTCGCGTCCTACCGGGCCGATCTGGCTATGCAGACGGTCGCCGTGCGGACCTTCCGGCGGCGCGATGCCCACGTATTGATCCTGAATGGAGAGGAAGTTGTTGTTCGTCTGGTCGAAGAAGTAACCCGTGTTGCCCGTTCCTTGCTTCGCGAGATATTGCGCCTCGGTATGGGAGAAGATCTCCTGATCGATCAGCTTCTCCTTGTACAGCTTGTTCAGATACATCAGCAATTCCTTATGCCGTTCGTTGCCGCTCCAAATATCGACCTTGTCGTTCTCGAGATTGATGTTGTAGCCGAGCTGCGAATCCAGCCCGAACGATCCCGCCATATGGTTGACGATCGGCATGCCGACGCGCGCGGTCATCGGAAGCTCGTCAGCCTGGCCGTTGCCGTTGGCATCGCCGTCGCGGAACGCCACCAGCACGTCGTACAACTCATCCGTCGTCGTCGGCATCTCGAGTCCCAGCTTATCCAGCCAAGCTTGGTTGATCCACCTTTTGTCGGTTCTCGCGGAACCAAGCGTTACGATGCCCGGAATCGCGTAGATATGTCCCTCCGGCGTCGTGATGCCCGCGCGAATCTCGGGATATTGCTCCATGAGGCTCTTGAGGTTCGGCGCGTATTGCTCGATCAGTTCTTCCAGCGGGATCAACTGACCCGCCGTCCCGTAGCGGATCGATTCCAGCTGCGACAGACCGGAACGGTATATAGCGTCGGGAAGCTCGTTGGAGGCGAACAGCAGGTTCTTTTTCTCCGCGAAACCGTCGGTAGGCGTCTCGATAAATTCCACCTTGATATTGCTCAGCTTCTCGTAATCCTGGAATACGGGCATGTCCTTGAACGGACCGTTCACCGGCGCGACGCGCGTAAACATCTTAAGCGTAATCGGCGCCTCCACGATCGGAAAGCCGTCTGCTTTCACGCCGGTTTCGGTAGAGCCGGACCCGTTTGTCCCTCCCGTGTTGCCTTCGTTGCCGCCGCTCTCGTTGCCGCCGTTGCTGCAGCCGGATGCGATCAGGCTTGTGACGATCATCGTCGCAAGCGTGTATTTCCCCCATGTTTTACGCATGTATATGAACCTCCAGACTATCGATTCACCGAGTCTTGTAAGCGTTTACCCGTCGGTGTTTTTTCATTATAAGGCACCGCGGATAACGGCGAATTACACATATATGACTATTTACTCCACATTTTTTACGGCTTCGCTCCCGCCGTCTTGCCGTCTCCGAGACTGTTCCAATAGGCCTGCGGCGTCATGCCCGTAGCTTCCTTGAACACCTTGAAAAAGTAATTGTGCGTGGAGAAACCCGCTTGATCGCTAATCTGCTTGATGGAATATTGACCGCTCTCCAGCAGCCTGCGCGCCGCGTCGACCCGGACCCGGTTCACGTATTCGGAGAACGTGGACCGCGTCTCCTCCTTGAAGATTCTGCTCAAGTACGACGGATTCAAGCCGACGACGCCCGCTGCCGCCTCGAGTGTCACGAACCCCGAATATTGCTCCAAAATAAAGCCGATCGCCTGCGAGACATGGCGGGAGTAGCCCCCCGCCATATGTCGCTCCTTGAGCAGCTTAAGCAGCGCGACGTAGTAGGTCTGCAGCCACTTCTCCAATTCGGCGGCGCTGCCAAGCCTGCCCAGTTCGCCGCGCGAAGGCAGCCGTTCCGTCTCCTTCGCGGAGGGAACGGATGCGCTTCCTCTCCGGAGCGCCTTCTCTCCGATATGCAGCAGCTCGCTGACGAACATCTGTACCGCAAGAGAATGCGACGGCTGCGACCTTACGGAATCGAATATGGAGGCGATCAGTCTCTGCACGCCGCGCTCGTCCAACCTTTCGATGGCGAGCAGCAATTGCTTCTGTTCCTCGATCGTAAGTGCGGAGCGCGGCTCTTAGATCCCTTGCCCGTGTGCCGGCGCCGCGCCTGTCGCCGCGGCAGTCGCGTCTAGCGTGCGTGCGGCGGATGCGTAGCTCGCCCGGAGCTGAGCCAAGCTGCCGCATACGTGGCCGACGGCGCAAATCGATTTCAGATTCAGGTAAAGCTCCAGCGCGTGGCGGAGCTTGCTCATGCCTCTGCCGGCTTCGCTGGCCGCCGCATGCTCGCTCCGCTCGCGGAACGCGAACACGACGACGATCCGCCCGTCCTCCACGTAAGCGGCCGTCCGCTCGGCGATGTCTCCCAGGCTCTGCTGCATGAGATCGACGGCTTGCTGAACCAACCGATTCGTCTGGACGTCGGTATTGGATTCCGTCAGCAGCATGAAAGGGACGATCTGCAGGACCGCGGCCGCGTAGCACGCCGCGCCCTGATACAGACCTTGTTTTCTCGAGCTGCTCTCCAGCTCCGCGGCAGCCCCCGGCCTGTTCCGGACCACGTCCACGATTAGTCCTCTGATCGCTTCGGGACGAATGGGCGCCGGGTCCTCCGCTGCGTCTCGACCACCGCGCGCGGCTTGCTCGGTTACCCCCTGCCGCTTATCCCGAACCGCCTTGTTCAGCAAGAGAAGCAGCCCTTCCTCGTCGAGCCGGTGCTTCAACAAATAATCGACGGATCCGTTCTTCAAGCAATCGCGCACGTAATCGTAATCGTCGTAGCTGCTCAGCATGATCGTCTGGACGTCGGGATATCGCTCTCTGATCGTCCGGTTCAGGTCCACTCCGTTCATGCCGGGCATGTTAACGTCGAGAATGGCGACATCGGGCGGGGATTGCGCGATCATAGCCAGCGCCGTCTCTCCGTTCGGGGCTTCGCCGGATATGTCGAAGCCGTGGCTGCGATAATCCATCAAGGTGCGCAGCCCGTTGCGAGCCAGCGGCTCATCGTCTACCAGAAGCACTCGAAACATTCTAGATCACCTCTCGTTCGGAGCCGGCCAGGCCCCGTATATTGGGAAACCGAATTTCGACTTTCGTATACCGCCCCGGCTCGCTGTACAGCTTGATGCCGTAAGGACTATCGTACATACGCTCGATTCTCTCGTGCACGTTGCGAACGCCCATTCCGCTGAACCTCGAAGACGTTCCCGACTTGCCGCTCCCGCCCAGCAGCAGCTCCATCTGCTCAGACGTCATCCCTTTGCCGTTATCCGTCACTTCGATCATAAGATCGTGGCCCTGCTCGTATATCCGGATCGTCACGAACCCGCCTTGCTCGCGCGAGCCGATGCCGTGAAGCACCGCATTCTCCACGATCGGTTGGAGCGTGAGCTTCAGCACCCGGCAGTCCAGCAAGGACGGATCCTCGATCTCCTCATGGACCAGAATGGGCTCCATATACTTGTATTTGACGATGGAGATATAGCTGCGCACGTAATCCAGTTCCTCCCGCACCGTCAAATATTCGTTCGAGTTGCCCAGCACGCCTCTCATCAAATCGATCAGCGAGCCCGACACCTCCTCGATATTGGGGGTGCCGTTCAGCTTCGCCAAATATTTAATCGTATTAAGCGAATTGTACAGAAAGTGAGGTCGAATCTGCGCCTGAAGCGCGGTCAACTCCGCCTCCCGCTTCTCTTTCTCGCTGATTCGGATTCCTTCCAGCAGCCGCTTCAGCTCCTCCACCATCCCGATGAAGACATGGTACAGCTGCCCGACTTCGTCCTTCGTCCGAATCTCTTTTTTGGGAAACGTCAAATTGCCGTCCTTCACCAGCATCATCATGGACTTCAGCCGCCGAATATTGATCGTTATGCGTGACGACACCTGCAACGAACCGATCAAGACAACCAAGAGAACGATGCCGGAAGCCTCCAGCATGAGATTCCGCAGCCTGATGGATTCGCTGAGCAGCGAGTCCATCGGAATAAGCGCCAGCATCGTCCAGCCCGTATGCTCGGACTGCCGGCTGACCACGGTGTAGGACCTTCCGTCGATGGTCCGTTCCACCGCTTCGCCGTTGCCGGCAAGCTCCCGCTTCAAGCTTGCGATCTTCTGCTCGGCCGGGGCAAAGTACGGCGTCTGGTCGGAGCGGTAGACGAAGCCGTCTTCCTTGTCCAGCACGTACACCATGCTGTCCGCGGTCGGCTTGATGCCGTAAGTCTTGCGGATAAACTCGTAATTGAGGTCGACCATCACCACGCCGATGGTCTTGCGGTCATACCGGATTTCGCGGCCCACCGCGATCGTTTCCGTTACGCCCGTCTGCTTCAAATACGCGTGGCGCGAGCCGTTGCGCAGCATATAGTCCATCGTCGGCGTCCCAAGAATCGTCCGATCCACCCAGGGCCCCCCGGAGAAGAACACCTTGCCGTTCAGGCCGATTACGGCGATTCGCGTAATATAGGGCTTGTAGGCCACCAAGGACGATAGAAACTCCTCGATCCGCTTCTGTTCTTGGAACCACTCGTAGCTAATCTCTTCGGATGGGCTGATCAACGTGTCGATGACGGTATTTTTGTTGGTGATGACGACCGTGTTTAACCGATCGATCTCCTCCAGCATGATGTTCAAGGATTCATCCGCTTGGCGGATGCTATCGGACACCGAAGTCACCGCGTTGGACTTGATCGTCTCCCGCATGTTGAGGTAGAAGATGCCCGATATGGAGAAGATAGATAACAGCGCGACGAGACTGAATGCCAGAAATATTTTCCCTTGAATGCTTAAGTTAGGCGAGATCCATCGCCTTAGAGTGGACAGCTTCATGGTGTCAGCTCCTTTTTCGCCCAGCAACTGTAATCGCTTACAATCTTCTGGCAGCCTTACAAAACTATGCCCTTGTTTTTCTTAAAGCCAGCGGAGATTCCTTGTAGTACATCTTGAAAGCCCGGGTGAACGAATAGAGATTGGGATAGCCGAGCGACAGGGCGATCTCCGTAACCGAGGCATCCGTCTCGATCAAGAGCCGCTTGGCCTTATCCATGCGGATCTTCTGCAAGTACTTCATGGGAGGCAGGCCCGTCTCTCCCGTAAATACCTGGGTGAAATACGAGCGGTGCACGCCGGCGAATTCCGCGACTTGCTGAACCGTAATGCCCTCGGAAGCATGGAGCTCCATGTATTCCTCGCATTCGCGAATCCAGTGGGCGGGCTCGGTCCCTTGTTCTGGCTCCGCCGGCATCAAAGCCGAGAACAAGCCGTAAAGCAACCCTTGCAGCTCAAGCGCCGCCGCCGGCCGCCAACGCTGAACGAGCTCTAGCGCATCAATGGCAGCGTCCGCGGCTTTTGCCGCCTGCTCCGAAACCGCTTCCTTGCGGAACGGCTTCTCCTCCGTCAGACCGGCAAGCTCCAACAGTTGCCTTGCGCTGCCGCCGTCTACGGCCAGCCAGCTCATCTCGAGCGGCCGCTCTGCCGGAAGCATGTCGTAATAATAGGCGCGATCCGGGAACAAGCAGAAGAGATCCCCCTTGCCGAGCTCGACCTCGCGCCCTTCATGCTCCAGACGCAGCTTCCCCTCCCTCACGAAGTGAAGGCTATAACACTCGATCCGCTTGGGACCGACCTTGTAGTGCGGCTTCGCCAAACAACGCCCCGCCCGCACCGGCCACAGCCCCGTCGACTTGTCGAGCTCGCCCGGCGTGTAATAGATAAAGTCCGCATACTCGTAATCGTATTCCCGCATGTTCGACCGCCGCCTTTTCATTCATCTAACAAAATGACAACAGCAACGACATCCGCCATTTCGCCATTCGTATGGTTAAAATAGGATCTTATCTTATCATAGTATGAATTCCGGGATTCGTAAACCTAACGAAATGAACATTTATTTCCTATCTCGCATAACCGTCTCGGAAGCGTGCAGGTGCCAGAAGGCTGCCGTTTCATTGAGGACTATCGCACGTTTGGATCAATAGCTGTTCGTAACGCAAAGTAACGTAACGTAACGGACTCCACGGCCGCTATTTCGAGAAAATGGAGCCTGTAACAAAGGTAACGGACTGTGGTGCTCTTATTGACGCCAAAGCAGCATGAAAACGACGAACATGCACCATATAGCGGCATCTAGGTCCGTTAGATTTTCAAAATCACGGAATTGCTGCTTATAGCGGCTATACGGTCCGTTAGCGCAAAGCAGAACGTTCAGCCCCGCCTTCGCCTCCTCGCGCTCGTTTCCGAACAACAAAAAAATCCGCGCAACAGCGCGGAAGTGGAGTGAATGCACAAGACGATATGAGTCCAACTATGGAAGCGGCATGTAAGAAGTACAGTTGTTTTTTAGATAGGCCCATTATGACCGTCGCTAAATGCAGAACGTACATTTATATTCATGGTTTTTGGCAAAACGAGCGGATTGAACAACGTTTACCTGTAAGTTTTGCAGGTAATCCCCCTGAAGTAGGCGTGATATTCCAAAATAACCGTAGGTTTTTTAATTTTCGTATCAGCCTATTTTTCAACGTCACATTCTCCGATCCATTGATCTGGATTCCCAAGACTCGTTGGCGCAAAAGCCGGTGTCTCCTTGATCGTTCGGCCATACCACTTGGCTTTGTAAAGCAGTTGTCGACTCTTCTCGCCCCCAGAAGCATCCGCAATATGTTTGGCAAGTCGAAGCCTCCATTCCAAACGCATCAGGGGCTGCCCCAAAGTCTCAATCGACTTAAAGGACAGCCCCTATTATGAAACAATTACGTTACATACCGATTGATGACTTCTACCAATAAATCATTAAGCAGCTTAACCTCGTATTCGCCTGCAGCGGGCTCCAAGTGATCGCCGCCGATGCCGCTGTCATCGGTTAGGAAGAGATAAGTTCCGCCTGTCGCCGCGGACATCAATCGCAGCAAATACTCCGTATCCGCGTCCACGCCGCTCGATGCGACCGGAATGATGCGAATGCCTTCCGACGAAGCGTCCTCGATCAACTTGTGCATCTCATCGATAATTTGAGGATCGTCGTGCGGCGGAGCGTCCAGCACCAGGAACAGCAGCCTTGCCCGCGCCTCCTCGCTCCAATCATGCTCATGAATGGCGTCGCGAAGCGCTTGATCGACGGCTTCCGGGAAATCGCCTCCGCCGCTGGCATTCTGCTGGCCGAATTGGTCAACGACCTTATCGATATCCGTCGTGAACGGATGCGGCCTAATGACATATCTATCCCCGATATCCCGGTAGAAGTTGGCGCTTACTCTTAGCCCCAGTTGATTGGCATGTTCATCGGACACCCGCTGCACCACGTCCTTCAGCTCTGCCGTCAAATAATTCAGCTCGTCATCCATCGAGCCCGTCGTATCGACGACGAACATCAGATCGACTTGGTCGGAGGGCTCTGACCCGGTAGCCTTAGCACCCAAATCCACTTTTAAGGCGCCCTGACGCATCATATCCAGCCCTTGGGTCGTCTTCTCTTCTTGACCCGAGCGGACTTTAACGGCATAGGTCCCCTGATTCCTTCGATCGCTTTCGTAAAGCCCGGCGAATACGTACGCTATGCCGTCCGTATTCGTCCGTGCCCGCCATACCGTCTCATTGTCCTCTTGCAGCAGAACCTCCGCGTCCGATACGGCTCTTCCGTTAGCGGAGACGACAACGTCCAACCGCGCCATATCGCCAAAGCCCCACGTCTGCTTGCCGCGGTGTCCTTCTTGGCCGTTAAAGCAAATTGCGGAACCCCTCCCACGCGGCGGAGTCATCCCACTCTCCCGCCGTCAATTGGCCGGCTTGAACCTCATTATTCGAATTCGAATAACTTCCGCCGCGTTCCGCTGTTTCTCTAGTCGGCTCGGTAGCACGATCGCTGCTGTCAGACCCGGACTCGGACTCGGAAGCTTCCCGAGGCGCTTCGTCGGCCGGGCTTCCCGATCCGGTGTCGTCCGCATCATCGTTCGCGCCCGAGCATGCGCTTACGATGATAACCATCGCGAGCAAAGCTGCCGCCAGCCAGCGGATCCGCCGGCGCCGCCCTTTCTCTGACCACATAGACGAAACCTTCATTGAAACAGCCCCCTTTTTTGTGTTTACTTCATTAACGTTCAGGGGGCTGTACATGTTGCTATATCAGGATATTTTTAACAGCGATATGCGACTCCCGGTTCAGAGTACTTCAGATATCCCAACTCGCCGAGCACCTTCTTCGCTTCCTCTGAGATTCATGAGCTTGTCTACGAACGGCTGGAACTCATCGAGCGAACGCTGGCCGTAGATAAACTTCGTGACTTCTTCCGTCTCGTACCTGTTCTTGTCGTTAATGGACACGCCGTCCGGGTAAGCCCGAGCCCATACCGGGACGTTGCTCCCGGATTGGCTCGACCTGTTCCTCACTTCGTTCGCGTTTCTTCTTAATCGCTCCGACGTCTATCGATACCGCTCGTACAGCTGCTCCACATGCGGGGCCGGCTGCACGCCAAGCTCCTCTTGCAGCAATTGCTTATAGGAGGCATAACAATCCTGAAGCGATTGCCGGTCGCCCATTGCTCCGTAAGCCTGCAGCAGCAGCATATGCGTCTCTTCGTCAAACGCGTTGCGGGCCGCAATTCGGCCGGCGAGCCGCGCCGCTTCCCTGTACTGCTTCTGTCCCAAAAGCCAGCTCGCCAGACGCCTGGCGAAGGACTCGTACTGAAGGGTCAGCCGCTCCCGCTCGTCGTCGGCCCAATCAAAGGCGATACCCTCGAACAATTCGCCCGTGAACCGGCTTTCCAGCCGCATCGCGGCTGCCGCGTTGCTCTCGTTAATCTCGAGACATTGCCGCAAGTCCTCTTCGAACCCAATAAAGTCGACATCGGCGCAATCGATGTCCACTTGATATTTCTCTTGGGCGGATACGATCATCTGCTTGCAACCGTGCTCCGACAAAGCTTTCCTGAGCTGATACACCGCCGTATACAGGTACGTCTCCGCGTTCTTATACGGCATCTGCGGGAACAGCTCCTCGATGACCCGGGCCTTGGCCACGCTGCGTCCTCTATGAATGACCAGGTAAGCGAACAGCTCCATGCTTTTGCGAGACATCCACTTCACGGAACCCGTCTGACGGCTGCTGGCTTCGAAGCAGCCCAATCCCCTTATTTCCAAGCGGTTGTCGGCCGCTTCTCCCTCCTGCGCAGCGGGAACGCCCCGGCCGGCCGCCGCTCTGGAGATGGTCTGAGCCAATCGATTCCTCGATATGGGCTTGACCATATAATCGAGCGGATAAACATCGTAGGCCTGCATGGCAAAACCCGTATGAGAGGTCGTAAACACGATGTTCAGACCGGCATTCAGCGAGCGCAAGCGGCGGGCCAGCTCGAGGCCGCTATCCCCCGCAAGCTGAATATCCAAGAAAGCCAAATCCACTTCCGTCTTGCGCGCGAAGTCAAGCGCTTCAGCAGCGCTCTGAAAGGCCCCGACAAGCTCCACGCCCTCGATCTTCGCCAGCATCATTCTCATTGCGAGCAACATGGCATGCTCATCGTCCACCAGGAGAACCTTCATGCTGGAGTGCCGCCTCTCATCGTAAATTTAAATAGGCTTCCTTCCCCCGCTTTGCTCTCTACCGTCAAGCTCCCTTCGCTGCGCAATAAGAATTGCCGCGTAACAAGCAATCCCAGCCCAGCCCCTTTCTCGCCGGAGGTGCCTTCTAATGATCCAAGCTGCCCATCTTCGAATAATCGCCGAACCTGCTCCTGACTCATGCCAATCCCGTTATCGCGGACGGAAACGATAACCAACCCGCCCGATTGCTCCGCTGCGACATGAACCGAGCCGCCTGGCGCGGTGAACTTGATGGCATTGGACAGCAAGTTGCGCATGATCAATCCTAACGCTTCCCGGTCTACATGCACCCAAATGCCCGGATCAACCGAATGGCTTACGTCGATTTGCTTCGCCCCGCTATGAATATGAAGCAAGTGAATACAGTCCTCGACGACCTCGATCAACTCCAACTCTCGCGGTCGCAACGCCATATCTTCGCGTTGGCTGCGAAACCACTCCAGCAAATTCGTGGACATGTCCAGCGTATTGCGAATCTGTCCGCCCAATTGCGCTATGATTTCCTGATGATCGGCCCCGAAGCCGTCACGATCCTCTTCCAGCAATGCAATCAATTGAAACTGCAGCGCGAGCGGGCCGCGAATATCATGAGATACGATGGCAATAAGCTGATCTTTCAGTTGATTCAATTGCGCGATCTGCTCCAGATCCCGCTGCTTCTCCGTTATATCGACAATAAGCGAAATACTGCCTTGTCCTTGCATTCGCAAGGTATGGAGCGGATACACGTTGACGCGGTACCACCTTCGCTCTCCGTCCATCACGGCCTCGATCTCCACGCTCCCCTGCCGCATCGTCTGGCACAGCGCAAGCCAATCCGGCCAGAACGCCAGCAATTCGGAGATGTTCCGTTCGGCAACGGAGGAATAACCCAGCCGCTCAAACCATAAGGAGGACTGCTTGTTGCTGTCGATTACCTTGCCGGAAGCATTGGCAACCACGATACTTTCTTGCAGCGTATCCAGCACAATATTTCTGGCAAAAGGAACAAGGGAAAAAAATTTGAAGCGCAAAATAATAATTAACATTAAGGATCCGATAAATCCGCAATAAACCGTTAACGGAAGCAGCCATGAAGACCATTGCGGATGAACGAACTTCACGATTTCCAACACAAACGAGAAGGATGCAAGGAATAGAACCCACATCCCCGGCTTTCGCAAATCGCTGCGGATATTCCTCATATATTGAAACAGGACATATAAGCTGCCAGCCAACAAAAGAAAACAAAACAACGTAAAAGACATCGAGTAGGCTGTCCGAGTCGTTGCCAAATGTCCGTCGACGATCTCGATCGATCGATAGATCCAGTGCAGCTTGGGATCGAGCCACATCTGCGTCGACCACAAAGCGAAAGCAGCCAACAAACCAATCTTCCATCTTATCCTTATTGGCCGATCCGGAAATGTCCATTCCATAACAAACAAGATGAAGAACGGCACCATTAGATTAAGGGCGGTTTGGAAAACATTGTGGAAAAACAGCTTCTCCGATAAAGCGTGAACGCTATTCGCCAGAATAACGCCGGCGGCGTACACAAACCGGCATACAATCAGCCCTAACAAATAGCGTATGCCCCGCTGCTTTCGAAAGCTATAAACCGAGATAAAGATAACGCCGATCATGATGAGGGAAGCAATCATAAAGAGCAGCTCTATTGTTGCGCTCATGTTGGAGGTCCTTTTGTCCAAATAGTAGTAGATGAAGTACCCCTATTATAGAACGCACCCTCATGCATGACAAGAAACGGGACGATTGCCGGAATCGCCCCGTAGCGAAAATACATCCAGACCACCTAAGTCGGTTCAGACAAGGTTAGCCGCACTACCGAAGAAAGTGCCACACGCGGAGGACGGTAACCGCCGCTTCCGCTCTAGTCGTCAATCCATCCGGGACAAATAGATGTTCGCCTCGCCCGAAGAGCAAGCCATGACGTGCCGCCGCGTAGATGTTCGCTCGCGCCCAATCCGGAATAGCCGCGTCATCGGCGAAGGGAGCAACCGCCTCTCCGTCGAAGTCCGGTTCCAAAGCCCGCGCCAGCATAGCCGCCATTTCTGCGCGGCTCACCGTCTGCAACGGCCTCAGCGTACCGTCCAGGTATCCTTCCAGTATCTGTCCAAGTATAACAGTGAGGCTTGAAAGATATCTGAAAGAACCTCCCGTGGCACCGACTATGTCTTATTCGGTACGCTGCCATGCACGCAAAAAAACAAGCGCACTATCCAATTGGATAACGCGCTTGTTGCAGGTATCGGGATGACACGATTTGAACATGCGACCCCCTGGTCCCAAACCAGGTGCTCTACCAAGCTGAGCTACATCCCGTAAAAATGGCGCGGCCTAAGAGATTCGAACTCCTGGCCTTTTGATTCGTAGTCAAACGCTCTATCCAGCTGAGCTAAGGCCGCACGATAAAAAATGGAGCGGAAGACGGGAATCGAACCCGCGACCCTCGCCTTGGCAAGGCGATGCTCTACCGCTGAGCCACTTCCGCTAATGATGGTGCGGTCAAGAGGACTCGAACCTCCACGGTTGTTACACCACTAGAACCTGAATCTAGCGCGTCTGCCAATTCCGCCATGACCGCATATTCGTTTGTTTGGTGCGGTTGAGAGGACTCGAACCTCCACGGGTATACACCCACTACCCCCTCAAGATAGCGTGTCTGCCATTCCACCACAACCGCATATGAAACTGGTGAGCCATGAAGGACTCGAACCTTCGACACCCTGATTAAAAGTCAGGTGCTCTACCAACTGAGCTAATGGCTCTTACAGAAGATGGCTGGGGATTCAGGGATCGAACCTGAGAATGACGGAGTCAAAGTCCGTTGCCTTACCGCTTGGCTAATCCCCAACACTGAATAATTCGTTACATGTGCTTAAATGGGGCGATCGAGGGG
>JAQSXN010000613.1 GCA_029256665.1 Paenibacillus sp. | reverse complement strand
CGCTGAGAGGCGTAATCGAGAAGGCGGAGCCGGTATCCGAATTCGCGGTCCGCTGGGAATTCGGCGGCGAGTTGTCGGATATGGTAACCTCCTTCTTGCTCGTGGAGGAGAACGGCGGCACCCGCGTCACGATTCGCGAGACGGGCTACGACGACGAAGCGGCCGCGAAGCAGACGGAAGAAGGGTACATGGGCTCGCTTGCCAACCTGTACGCTTATTTGGGAGGGAACGAGCTTCCTTATTAAGCGAGCGATGCGATGCCGCCGTTAAACAAAGAGCGGGACAACTAGAGAAACGGAAACGGATGAGTGCTTGAGATGGAAATCACTTGGGAAATCATATGGATTGTAGCCGCGGGAGGATTTCTCGCGGCTTTCGTCGATGCCGTCGTCGGAGGCGGAGGCCTGATCGCCGTTCCGGCGCTGCTTGCGGCAGGATTGCCGCCTCATCTGGCACTGGGAACGAACAAGCTGGCAGGCACGATGTCGTCGCTTACGAGCACGCTGACGTTCCTCCGTTCGGGACATATCGACCTTAGACTAACGGGAAAGCTGGCGCCGTTAACGGCGCTCGGCGCGGTAAGCGGAACGGCGCTTCTGCAGCTCGTGCCGTCCGACTGGCTGCGCCCGCTCGTCGTCGTTATGCTGCTCGCGGTAACGGCGTATACGCTCTTGCGCCGAGATTGGGGCAGCGTCGGGACCTATCGCGCCTTGTCGCGACGGGCAGGCATTGCCATGGCCGCCGCGGCTTTGCTGCTAGGCGGATACGACGGGTTTTTCGGCCCGGGGACGGGCTCGTTCCTTATCTTCGCCTTCTTGCTTCTAGGCATGGACTTCGTCAAAGCTGCGGGCAACGCGAAGCTGCTTAACTTTGCGAGCAACCTGTTCAGCTTGATCGCATTCGTCGCGCTCGGTTCCGTCGCATACGGCATCGGGCTTATCATGGGGTCGGCGATGGTGCTGGGTTCGCTGGCGGGATCGCGCATCGCGATTCGGCAAGGCGCGAGGTATGTTCGCCCCTTGTTTATCGGCGTCAGCCTCCTGTTAATCGCACGCCAGATCTGGATTCTGATCTAGCAAAACTTTCATTGCAACTCCATGGCAATCCCAGTATGCTTGAAGAGAAAGTTGTCAATTTATGGGGGGCAGGGAAGAGCGATGGCACACAAAAGAGCGGTCAATTCGCCATGGATGTACGCGTTCGGCATGCTGGCGATGATGATTCCGAGTCAGGCATTCAGCTCGTTTTACACGTACTATTATGTAGACAAATTGGGTTTGGCGGTGGGGCTCGCAACGATCGCGCGCGTCGTGTTCATGATCTGGGACGCGGTCAACCAGCCTATGGCGGGTTATCTGTCCGATCGGACGAACTCCAGGCATGGCCGCAGGAAACCGTGGTTGTACGCATCGATCCCGTTGTTTGTCATGATGTTCTACATCGTGTTCGCGGTTCCGGACGGGCTGTCCGAGACGGGTTTGTTCATCTGGTTCTTGGTCGCGCTCGTGTTGTTCGAGGCGGTCGCGACGATTATATGGGTCAACTATGGGGCCTTGTTCCCCGAGCTTTATAAGACGGGGACGATCCGGAAGAAGGCATCCGCCATTCAGCAGGGCTACCAGATCGTGGCGATTCTCCTCGCTTCGGTAGCGGGGCCCATTCTATATGACGGGTTAGGTTATGGAGCGATGGCGCTCGTGTTCGGCGCGGCGTTCGCGGTGCTGATGGCGCTGTTCTTGAGGTATACGCGGGAGGACGAGACGGCTCGCCATTCGCCGCGGATGGGGCTAAAGGAATCGTTCACGGCGACCTTGTCCAACAAGCCGTTCTGGATCTTCAACATTTCGAACTCGTTCGCGCAGACGGTGAACGGCTTGCTAAGCTCGATGATTCCGTTCTATGCCAAATACGTGCTCAAAGTGCCCGAATCGCAAGTGTCGCTGCTCTTGGCGTCGATCTTCGTCTCCGTTATTCCGCTAGTCGCCGTCTGGTTCCGGATCATCAAGCGGATGGACAGCGTCAAAGCCTGGCGGTTATCGTTGTTGGCCTACGCGTTGTCGGTCATTCCGCTTTGGTTCGGAAGCAATTTATGGACCGGCATCGCGGCCGGCGTATTGGTCGGCTTTGGCTTGGCGGGTTTCCTGGTGACGCCGCCGGTCGTGAACGGCCAGATCATCGATCTGGATTTCGCGGAGACCGGGCGCAGGAGAGAAGGCGTCTACACGGCGGTCAGCGGATTCATTACGCGCTCTAGCGGCTTAATCTCCGCGCTGGCCTTCCTGATCGTTAGCGTCTTGCTTGGTTATAAGGACGGCGATAACCCCGGAGACGATCCGGCGCTTACGTTCCGCGTGCTCATCTGCGTCGTGCCGCTCGTGCTGCTCTCGATAGCCTACGCGTTATCCCATTTCGTCAGCCTGAAGCCGCTGCCGGAAGACGACTCCGCGGGAGCGGGGAACGACGGCCGCGCTTCATAATGGAAGATGAAGCTACAGAACGCATGGATGCTTGGAACTCATAGAATAACTATCGGAACTTGCAACGTCCAAAGGGCATATGATAGGGTTACGTAAGTAGAGTACAAGGCGGATAGGAGTTATGGCGATGTACGAAATTACGATGGATTTGACAAGCGATTGGATGAAGACGGTAAAGGAAGTGCTTCGCCGAGCGGGGTACGAGTTGGAAGATGGCTTGCCTGCCGGC
>JAQSXN010000612.1 GCA_029256665.1 Paenibacillus sp. | reverse complement strand
TCAAGATGGCGGCGTCGTTCCTCATTATCATGCCGCTGCTCGTCGTCTACCTGTTCGCGCAGCGCTGGTTTATCGAAGGGGTAGAACGAACGGGATTGGTGGAGTGACGAAGAAAAATGTAGATAGTTACGGCAAATACCGTTTGACAAATAAAAAACCAGGTGGTGTTCAAACAATGGGCGAAACGAAAAGAAAAGTGCATTTGAATGTATTTTTGCGGGCGACGGGCCATCATTCGGGAGCATGGCGGCATGCGAGCTCCAAGCCGGAGCTGGAGCTGGACATCGATTATTTGACGGAGCTGGTTCTGATCGCCGAGCGTGGCAAGCTGGATTCGGTCTTTCTCGCGGACGGTTATGCCGGCGCCGGAAGCAAGCTGGAGCCGTTCACGCTGTTATCCGCGCTCGCTTCGGTCACGAAGCATATCGGATTGATCGCGACCGTGGGAACGGTCTATAACGATCCCTTCCACGTCGCGCGGCAATTCGCGTCGCTCGATCATATCAGCGGGGGCAGGGCAGGCTGGAATATCGTAACCGGCGCGGGCTCCGCCGCCCACAATTTCGGCAGGGAGGCGCATCCCGAGCATGCGGAGCGATACGAGTCCGGCGAAGAATTCGTGGAGGTGGTTAAGCAGCTGTGGGACAGCTGGGAGGATGACGCGCTTCTGTACGACAAGCAGGCCGGAAGGCTCATCGATGCGGATAAGGTGCACGAAATTCGCTTTCAGGGCCAAGCTTATTCCGTTAGGGGACCGCTCAACATTCCGCGACCGCCGCAAGGGTATCCCGTGCTGGTGCAGGCGGGATCGTCGGAGCTGGGCAAGGAGCTTGCCGCCAAGACGGCGGAGGTTATCTTTACGGCTCAACAGACCTTCGAAGCGGGAACGGCTTTCTACAAGGACGTCAAGGCGAGGCTCGCGAAATACGGCAGGACGGAGGACGAACTGGTCATTATGCCGGGACTTGCGCCGATCGTGGCGGACACGGAAGCGGAGGCGCGCGACATCGAGTCGGAGCTGCACGAGCTGACGGATGCGAGACGGGAGCTGGCAAGTCTATCGGAGAGGTTCACCGTGGATCTTAACAATTATGATCTGGATGATCCCGTTCCGCTGGATAAAGCCAAACCGCCGGAGCAGTTTAACGGCATCAGAAGCCGCCAAGAGGTCATCATGGACGCGGCCAGGCGCGGGAACTTCACGATACGGGAGCTTCTGCACCGCAGCAACGGGGGGCACGGGCATTATACGTTTACGGGTTCCGTATTGCAGACGGCGGATTTGATCGAGAAGTGGCTGACCGGCCGCGCGGCCGACGGCTTTAACTTGCTGCCGCAGCTATTTCCCTCGGGGCTGGAAACGTTTGTCGACAAGGTCATCCCCGAGCTGCAGAATCGAGGCCTGTTCCGCACGGAATACGAAGGCGTTACTTTGCGCGACAGCTTTGGCCTGAAACGGGTAGCCAACACTCGCCATCGGGCGGCTGCCGCTAAATAAAGAGAGGGAGATGGAGATGAGAAGCTTATCTTTCGTATTATTCGTAACGGTGGTCACGGCATTGATCACGTCCTGCAACGGCGGAGCTCCTGCCGCCGAAGGAACCGAACGGCCCTCCTCGACCACCGGCAATAAGTCGGTCCAAGCGGACCCGGCGGAAGCCGAAACGATCAAGAAGCTAGGGGATGAGCCGCTTAAGCTGACGTTTTACAGCAACGGCGCGACGTTCACGGACGTGGAGTTCGATACGATGATCGTGCAACCCATCCGGGCCAAATACCCGAACGTGACGATCGAACGGATTACGCCCGCCGCGACTACGACGCCCGAAGAAGTGCTATCGACGCACGAGCCGGACATCCTGTTCACCAGCGTCTCCCAGCGTCTCGTCCGGACGGGCGTATTCGAGGATTTGCGGGAGCTGATCAAACGGCACGGATTCGACGAAAGCCGCCTGAAGCCGATCGCGTACGATTATATAAAAGAAGTGACCAAAGGCAATGGCGATCAAATCTACGCGCTCCCGTTCAACGTGAATCAGCATGTGTTGTATTACAACAAAGACATATTCGATAAATTCGGCGTTCCTTATCCCACGGAGAAGCAATTGACGTGGGACGAAGCGGTCGAGCTCGGCCGGCAATTAACCCGCACGGAGGGCGGCGTCCATTACATCGGGCTTGTGACGGACAATTTGACGGGTTTGTCCAAGTCGCTGGGATTGCCGTATTTGGACCGCGAGACTGGCAATGCGGCGCTGGATACCCCCGAATGGACCCGGATATTCGAGCTGCAGAAACGCATCTACGAAACGCCGGGGTACGTCACGCCGGACGGCAATTGGAACTGGACGCGCGACCACTTCATGAAGGATCAGAACATCGCGATGCGCGCCGCGTGGCTCGCGAACATGGTAGGTCCGCTTGAAGAGCTGCGGCAGCAAGGCGTCGAATTCAACTGGGATATCGCCCCGGTGCCGAACTTTGAAGACCAGCTCGGCAAAACGAGAGAGGCGCAAATCCATTCCGTGTCCATCAACAGCCAGAGCGAACACAAGGACGAAGCTTTCCAAGTGCTGGCGGAGCTATTGTCGGACGAGGGACAGCGCATCATCGCGAGAAACGGCCGCGTTCCCGCGATCGTAAATCCGGAGATCGAGCAGGAGTACGGGGCGGAGATACCGGTGCTGCAAGGGAAAACGGTGCAAAACGTATTTGTCGGCGATCCGATACAGGAGCATTACCAGCATCCCTACGAAACGGAGA
>JAQSXN010000035.1 GCA_029256665.1 Paenibacillus sp. | reverse complement strand
GAGCATGACCTCCAGTGACGGCGTTACTTGGAATAGTTATTATGACCATATTCCTAACGGTGTCGGCGTCGTCTACGGCAACGGGACATTTGTAGCGGTGGGAGCGGACGATAACGGAACGGGAATGATCGCAACGACCGGCGACGGAGTCGAATGGAAAAACAGTACGGGTGACGTGGAGCATCGTTATCATGACGTCGTCTACGGCAACGGGGCGTATGTCGCTGTTGGCATGATAGGCAGCATTGCGACCTCACTTGACGGTGAAACCTGGACGGACCGCGCCTCCGGAACGATTGGCTATTTATATGGCGTCGCTTACGGCGATGGGGCCTATGTGGCGGTAGGCGCTAATGGAACGGTCTTGAAATCCGGCAACCCGTTGCCGTCGATCCCCTCCGAAGGGGGGAATTGGAAGAGCAGCGCGTCGAACACGGAAAACGATTTATTAGGCGTTGCCTATGCCAATAGGATACATGTGGCAGTAGGAAAGAATGGAACGATTGTGAGCTCCGCCGACGGGGGAGACAACTGGACGAGCCGCGCGTCCAATACCGGGCAAACGCTTCAAAGCGTCGCGTACGGCGGCGGGGCCTTTGTGGCGGTTGGGGACAATGGAACCGTATTAAGTTCCAGCGACGGGGCGAGCTGGACGAACCGTACCTCGGATGTTGATCATTCTCTCTATGGCGTGGCTTACGGCAACGGCATGTTCGTAGCCGTGAGCAGCGCCGGGGAGGTCATCACATCGGCCGACGGGATAAACTGGTCGGCTCGATATCCCAGTCTTCTTGGTCTCGCCGACGTCGCTTACGGCAACGGCCTGTTTATGGCGGTTTCGTTGACCGACGGCAAGAGCATGACCTCCAGTGACGGGGTTGCTTGGACCAGCTATTATGACAATATCCCTAACGGTGTCGGCGTTGCCTACGGCAACGGGACATTCCTAACGGTGGGAGAGGACGAAAACGGAACGGGAATGCTCGCGACCTCCAGCGACGGAGTGGAATGGACGAATCAAGTAGCCGACTCGGTTTACGACTATTACGGCATCAGCTTCGGCAAAGACGTGTATGTCGCTGTTGGAACAAGCGGCAAGATGATCAACTCCGGCGACGGCGAAATCTGGATGACGCGTACCTCAGGCACTACGGAACATCTTTACGACGTCGTCTACGGCGATGGGATCTATGTAGCGGTAGGTGCTAACGGAACGATTCTGAAATCCGGTACTCGGGTGCCGAAGACTTATACCGTAACGTATACCGGCAACGGCCATACAGGAGGAGCCGTGCCGACGGATAACGGCGCGTATGAGCAGCATGCTTTGGTGACGGTTCTTGAAAACGCGGGCAGCTTGGTGAAGCAGGGTCATACGTTCGCTGGTTGGAATACGGCGGCGAACGGCAGCGGAACGAGTTATGCGCCAGGCGCCTCATTCAGCATAGGAGCGGGGAATGTCACGCTGAACGCGCAGTGGAAAGCCGACTCGGGCGGTGTGGCGCCGACGCCGACGTCCTCGCCGATGCCGACACCGACGTCCTCGCCGATGCCGACGCCGACGTCCTCGCCGACATCTCCAGACGGAGGCAAAGTGATCGCGGAGGATGGCAAGTTATCGCTCCCGGCAGGCAGGGCGGGCGAAGTCTCCTTAGGCGATCGGATCACAATCGAAATCCCGGCAAACGCGACGGACAAAGAACTGACGATAACGATCGAAAGCGTATTGGATACGGAGAATCCGCTGACGAACAAAGAACTGCTGTTGAGCGAGGTTTTCGAAGTGTTGAAGAGCTTCCAAGACAACTTTAAGGCACCGGTGAAGCTTACGTTCGCATTTGATCCGGCCAAATTAAGCGGTGACCAACGGCCATCGATCTTCTACTATGACGAAGTAACTAAAAAGTGGGTTGAGGTCGGCGGCGCCGTGAGCGGCAATCGGATCGCCGCGGAAGTGGATCATTTCACGAAGTTTGCGGTATTGGCCGTAGGCAAGCCTACCGAAGCGGAGATTGTCTTAAGCGATATCGCCGGGCACTGGGCCGAGGCGAATATCCGGCAGGCGGTAGAAAGCGGTATCGCAAAAGGTTACGCAGACGGGACGTTCAAGCCTAATCGAACCGTGACCCGTGCAGAATTCGCGGTTATGCTGATGAATGCGTTGAAACCATCCGGGGAGGGAGTCGCTTTGACGTTTACCGATCAGGCGAAGATCGGATCGTGGGCGCAGAAGGCGGTCGCGCAAGCGGTTGAAGCAGGCATGATTTCCGGTTATCTGGATGGCACCTTCAGGCCCAATGCGATGATCTCGCGCGCCGAGATGGCGTCCATGATCGGCAAGGCGTTAAAGTTGACGCCTGCGGAGGAGGCGACGACCGGCTTCGCGGACGACAAGAGCATCCCTGCATGGGCGAAGGGCGCAGTGGCGGAACTGAAGAAGCAGGGCATCATAAACGGAACGGACGCGAATCAATTCCAAGCCGATGCCGAAGCAACCAGGGCAGAAGCGGCAACGGTCGTGCTTAACATGTTGGAGCGCTTCAACGCAGAGTGAGGATGGATTAGCTTTCGAAGTTTTCAAGTCGCGCAAGAGCGGGCCGAACAAGGGAAAACGTCTAAACGCGTCGAATATAAGCCAAGAATGATATTGGTTTAATTCAACCTGCGGAGGCCTTGATGATGATTAGGAGCACCAATCTGCTTATTCCCCCTGCGCGCAAATCGTTGGTGTCAAGACCGCGATTGATCCGCAAGCTCGAGGAAGGGATGGAGACCAAGCTCACCTTGATATCGGCCCAAGCCGGTTACGGCAAAACGACGGCGTTAAGCGAATGGGCGAGGCAATGCGGCTCGCCGGTTGCCTGGATCTCGTTGGATCGATACGACAACGATTGGAGCGCGTTCTGGAGCTGCGTCATGGCTTCCATTCGCGGCAAGCTGCCGCAGTTCGGGAAGTCGATTGAATTTCTTCTCGAACAAGAGTCCGCCGGTTCCATCGATTCCGCCATCTCGGCATTCTTGAACGAGCTCCATGCGATAGAAGGCGATTTCGTTCTTGTTCTGGACGACTACCATCTGATCGAAAACGCGCTGGTAAACGAAGCGATCCGATATATGCTGGGGCATCTGCCGCCCCATATCCATCTTTATATATCCAGTCGTACCGAAGTTCCCTTTCCTACGGCCAGACTGCTGGCGAAAGGGGAAATGAACGTCATCCGCATCGAGGATATGCGATTCGAGCTGGAAGAGGGGATGATGTTCTTCCGGGAGACAACGGACTTATCGCTATCGGAGAGGCAAGTAGCCGAATTGTTTAAGCAGACGGAAGGCTGGGTGAGCGGCCTGCAGCTTGCGGCCATCTCGTTGAAACGAAGCGGCAATATACAAGATACGATCCGCCAATTCAACGGACGTCAGCGTCATATTTCCGATTATTTGTTGGAAGAGGTTTTCTCGCAATTGCCCGAATCCTTGCAGGAATTTCTGCTGGCAACTTCCGTATTAAGCCGCCTGAACTGGGAGTCTTGCCAGGTCGTAACGGGAAAGCCGGGCGGGCAAGATCAATTGGAGCAGCTGGAAGGGCTAAATTTGTTTATTGTCGCGTTGGACGATCGGCGCAGCTGGTTCCGGTACCACCATCTGTTATCCGAATTC
Organism: Paenibacillus sp.; assembly: GCA_029256665.1. GTDB lineage: Bacteria > Bacillota > Bacilli > Paenibacillales > Paenibacillaceae > Pristimantibacillus. Next base: position 9,163 of record JAQSXN010000035.1, on the reverse strand, counting down.
TTGCAGCAGCTATGCGCCAGAGAGCATTCGGAGCTTTGGAGGCAATCGCATTACCGGGCGGCCGTCTGGCACGAGAGCGAGGGGCTGAGCGAAGAAGCGGTGGAGCATTACATCAAAGCGGGCCAGTGGGAAGACGCCGTCCGCTTGATCGACATCCTCTTGCCGGAGCTTATGAAATCGAAGGGCGGCATGCTCGCGAGATGGATTACGTCTCTGCCGGAGAGCAGCTACGAACATCTTCCCTCATTCGAATTATTCTATATCTCCAATTTATTATTGGAGGGAGAATGGAGCCTTGGGCTACGCAAGGCCGAGCAGGCCAATAAGCGATATGAAGCCATGAGAGCGTACATTCCCGAGCCGGAATGGCATCAGTTGATGGGCAATCTGTATTACCTGTGCGGGATCCTCTCTTATTTGCAGCAGGATTTGCCGCTGACCTCGAAGTACTTCGAGCTGTCGGAACTGCATCTGCCGGAAGGCAGTCCCTTTCAAAGGGCTTCCAGCAATCGCTATCAAGGACATGAAGGATTTATGGATTTGCTCTCGCTAAGCAACGATCTTCGCGAGGTGGAACAATTTCTGCTGAGGTGGATCAAGACTTGGGAGAACAAAACGAATTACTCCTATGTCGGATACATTTATTTGACGTACGGCTTGATTCTGTACGAGTGGAACCGGTTGGACGAGGCGGAGCTCTATCTGGAGCAAGCGCTACGGCGAGAGGACGTCCGAGGCAACGTGTGGATCCACATTCATTTGGGCCTGGCCTTAGCCTGGGTTTGGCGGGCCCGGAGGGAGGAAGGTCAAGCGATGCAATGGTTGGACGATCTCGGCTCTAACGTGGAATCGCCCGATCGGAAGGTCATCTGGAAGAGGATTAGGGCGGAGCAGGCCGGGCTGTTGCTGAGCCTCGGACAGGGCGTGCAGGCATACGAACGGTTGGAGCAAGGCGGGATGACGCATTCGGACGAGGTTGCGCGCTCCTATTTTGACGAGTATCTCATGATGGTTAGAATTCTTGCGGCAAACGGCCGAATCGAGGATGCACGGCAATTGCTGGAGCAGCTGGAGCGGCTGGCGGACAAGGAGAATCGTCTGCGGGGCCGAATCAAGCTGAAGATCGCGCAAAGCGTGGTGCTTTGGCAATCCGGCAATCCTCAAGAGGCTTTAGTTTCCCTGGAGTTCGCGCTGAGTCTTGCGGAGCCGGCTGGTTATATTCGCAGCTTCCTCGACGAGGGAACGCCGATGGCCGAGATGCTGGGCGAGCTTGCGATGGAGCGGGAAGAGGTCGGGAAGCGATTGGCGCCGTTGCCCTATGTTCATATGCTCCTTAAGGCTGCGGGCAGAGGCGGGACTTCCGCATCTTTGTCAAGCGAGCCTCTGACCGAACAGGAAGAGAAAGTGCTGCGTTTGCTCACGGAGGGACTCATTTATAAAGAGATCGCCGTTCGACTGCATATTACGCTGGACACGGTGAAATTTCATATGAAGAACATTTACCGCAAGCTGGGTGTCGGCAATCGGACGCAAGCCATAGAGCGCGTCAACCGACATCGGCTTATGGCGAAGGTCCCCGCGCCACGGGCCCCCGTTAATCCCTAGGCACGTAGTCGCCGCCTCTGCATCTCTTTAAATATTGCAAGGCATGAACTTGCCCCGTCATCTCCAGCTCGTCCTTGTAGACGGGGTCATGTCCGCCTTCAATATCGATGCTTCCTTGATAGCCGGCCTGTCTGAGAATCGTTATGATGTCGGACCAATTGCTGTCGCCGAATCCCGGAGTTCGATGCCAACAGAACGGCCGCGGTCCATGGATGCCCTCTTCGCGCAAGATGTCCCACGCGATCGTGGCATCTTTGCCATGCACATGAAAGACTTTGTTCACCCACTTGCGGAGCTGGGGAAGCGGTTCAATGAGATTGACCATCTGATGGCTTGGCTCCCATTCTAGTCCAATATGCTCGAACGGAAGCACATGAAACATATTTTCCCATGCGGCAGGATTATGCGCGATATTCCAATCGCCGGTTTCCCACGAGCCTCCCATGTCGCAGTTCTCGAATGCGATGCGCACGCCTCGTTCCTCCGCGCGCCGAGCAAGCTCACCGAAGACTTGAGCGAAGCGCGGGAGGGAGCGGTCGATCGATTGACCTTCAATTCTGCCCGTGAAGCCGGAGACGATGTCCGTCCCGAACAAATGGGCGTGGTCGATGAGCCGCTCCCAGCTGGCAACCGTATCCTCGTTGCCGGACGAATCCGTTAACGGGTTGCCATAGACGCCCAGGGCGGATATTCGGATATCCCGATCTCCGATAGCCTCCCGGACCCGTTTGGCCGTCTCGGCCAAATCCAGGGCTCCCGTCGTCTGCCAGAACGAGATTTGAAAGGATTCGAAGCCGTGCTTCGCAATCCGCGCAACGGCGCGTACCGCATCTTGTCCCTCGATTATCGTCCCGATCCGTATTCCAGTATCTTTGCCTAATATCATGTCATCTCTCCTCTATGTAATTATCAATCCCGGCAGAAGAGAGGGGATCCGCAGGCAGCGCCACGGATCCCCGGCTTCCGTTTCTAGTCCATTATTCTGCGCCTGTTGTCTCTTCAGGCGTATAAGGCCATTCGATGCGGCTGAAGTCGACCTCGGCGAAGCTGCCGTCCCTACCCGCCGCGACGGCCAATCCCGCCGTGAACGTTCCGGTAAACGCAATGGTCTGCGTGCTTCTCATCGTCCAGACGGCACCGTCCGTCGACGAATACGTTTTGAACGTATTTCCCGTTTTCTCCACCTTGAACCAGATCGCTCCGGCATCCGCTGTTACCGTATTCTGGTTGGCGCTGGCCCAACCATTCGGAATAGCGCGGTGTATGCTTCGTATCGTCCGGCTGCCGTCGAGGAAGATGCCCTGAAACGCGCTGTTCGCGTTCGTATTCTGACGGATCATGATGCCGATCTTCGTGTCGGAGCTGGCGGCTGCTCCCACGAATGCCATGGCGTCGATTCTTGCCACGATCGTCGCGTCTCCCGTTAGCGAGCTATGATCCTGATAGACATACTGAAAACTATCCGATTGGGTCCAAATTTTGCTTCCGGACCCGCTGACCGTGAAGTTCGCTCCGTTCTGCGTCACGCCCCCTTCGTGAGCGGTTCCGATATGGAGAATTCGGAAGTCTTCATCCTCTTTCAGGACGCGCGCAAAAATCGGCGTGATCGTCTTGTCGTCATCCATCATGACGGCAACGGGATTGGCTTCGACATGCGTATCGCCGCTCCAACCGACGAAGGCAAACCCTTCGGCCGGTATGGCCGTCAGCGTAACGACCGTTCCCGCATCGTATAGGCTCTGGCTGACATCGCGTTCGACCGTGCCATTCTCCGCCTCCGTGGTCAGCGTATATCGGTCCGTCGCCGGTCTGAAGTTCGCCGTGATATGCCGGTTGGCTTCAATCGTGAAGTTGACGGTGCTTGCAATACCGCTCAAGTCACCGCTCCAGCCCGTAAATACGTAGCCCGGCGCCGGATCGGCCGTCACCGTTACGAGGGTGCCCGCCGGATAGGATCCTGCGGCCGGTTCGACCGTGACCGTTCCGTTGACGGCTTCCGTTTGCAACTCGTAAGAAGGTATCGCGGGCAGCTCCACATGATCGAACTTGGCTGTCACGAGTTTATTGTTTTGTCCCGCGGTCACGGCCAAACCTGCCGTATAAGGCCCTTGGAAGGCGCCGATATTCCGCGTATCATGCAGCGTCCATTGCTCGCCGTCCAAGGAATAATAAGTGGACAGTACCGTTCCGACTTTCTCGACCTTCAGCCACATGGACGTATCCATGACGACATCGGATATCTTCTTCACGGACGAAGAACCGGTTCCGATTCTGGATTGGCTTTGAATCTTTTTCTCGTTCGTAATAAAGATACCTTGATAATGGCTGTTCGCGGACGTGTTCTGACGAATCATGATGCCTGCGCGCGCATCGCCAGCCGATCCGTTGAAATCGGTAACCCTGGCCACGATCGTCGCGTCTCCCGTCAGATGGTCGTGGTAGGTGTAGCGGAAGCTGTCGGTTCCGCCCCACAGGATCTGTCCCGACGCGTTGATCGTCATGCCGCTCGCGTCCTCCGTCAAGCTTCCGGGGAGATTCGTCCCGATCTCGGCGCTTTTGTGGGACACGAATTTAGCCGATATGCTCTTATGACCGTCCATGTGCAAATCCACCGTATCCTCCGTGCCGATCAAATCGCCTTCCCAGTAGAGGAAGCGGAAGCCCAAGGCCGGCTTGGCCCGAAGCGTCACCTCGGCGAACGGCTCGTATTCGCCTTCTGCATTGCCGCTTCCGCTGGAAGCGGGTATGGCCTCGATCATTCCCCCCGTTACCTCGGCCAGCTCGAGAATGACTTTGTCCGGCATATCCACGAAGTTGGCCGTTACCGTCCTGTCTCCGTCCATGGTCACGTACGAAGGATTCGCCCGGCCCTCCAAATCGCCCGACCAGCCTGCAAAGATCTGGTTTCCTCCAGGCAATGCGGTCATCTTCACTCGCGAATTCGCAACATACAAGCCGGGTTTAACCGCGACCTCGCCATCTCCCGTCGTATGAATCGTCAGCACGCGCATATCCGGCCAAGTCACGTTGCTGAATTGCGCGGTTGCGGTCCTCACGGTCGGAACCTCCACCGTCCCGGCAGGAACTTGACCTGCGGAGGCGAACAAACCGATTGTCAGCTCCGTTTCGGCATTGTTCCAATCCCACACCGTATGAATGCCGGACTTCTTCCAATTCTCGCCGTCGCTAGACCAGGCCAACGTAATATCCCTGTTGATCGTTCTTTCGATCCGAAGCATGACGGGCAGGCTGATTTCTTCCTCCAGCAAGGCCAGATCGCTGCTGTCGCCGCCCTTCCTGGTCTGGGAGACGAGCTGTCCGTCCTTGACCATGATGGCAACGTATTGCGCGTTGCTCGCCAATCCCGAGCGAATCTGAATGCCGGCTACCGCTCCCGGTTCGTTGTCGCTGACAAACGATTCCAGCCTCGCCGTAAACACCGTGTTCCCTTTGAGTCCCGGTCGCAATAGATAGCGGAAGCTATCCGGCTCGTAAGCGAATTTGTTGCCGCTGCTTGTCAGCGTATAGACGCCATTGTTCTCCACCGTAGTGCCGGATGGCCCGACCGGCGTCACGTCCACGCTCATTAACCCGTTGGCCGGCTGGAAGATGGCCGTCACCGTCGTATGCGCTTTGATCTCCAATTCGGCCGGGTTCTTGCTGCTGACCAAGCCGCCGCTCCAACCGGTGAAGAGATATCCGGGTTTAGCCGCCGCGGTCAAGATAACCTTGGTGTCCTCTTCGTACAGCCCATTGTAATAGTCCTTGCGAATAACGGGCTTTGTTGTAACCGTGCCCCCTTCCATGGCTTCCGCGTTCAGCGTATACGTCGGAACCGCTATGAAGTTGGCCGTTATTACTTCGTCTTTGTTTATAGTGAGGATAATGGGATTCTCCGTGCCGACCAGATTGCCGTCGGCGTCGGTCCAGCCATTGAATCGATAGCCGAAGTCGTCTGTCGCGGTCAGGATGACCTCTTCTCCTTCCACGTAAGTTTCCTTCACGGGATTGACCTTCGCGGTGCCGTTCTCCGCTTCGAGGTCCAGCGTGTACTCCGGAAGCTTCTCGAACTCCGCAACGACGTGAAGATCGCCGTTCAGAGTCACTTTTATCGTCGGTTTGTTCTCCAACGATTCATCGGCCCAGCCTGAGAATTTATAGCCATACTTCGGTACCGCGGTCAACGTCACGGTGTCTCCGTCGCTATAGAGTCCGTCCGGATGATCCTGTTCGACCGTCCCGTTCTCCGCCGCGACCGTAACGGTGCGGATGGCCACGGCCTCGTAATTCGCCGTAAGCGACTTATCGCCATCCATCGTGATCGTGATCGTGCTATCCGTCCCGAGGCCGTCGCCCCAATTGAGGAACTTAAAGCCCGGTTTCCCTTTCGCCGTTAGGGTAATCTCCATGCCATCGCTGTAGGTTCCGCCGGCCGGGAACACGTCCCCGTTAGGCGAGTCCACCGTAAGGGTATGCGTGTCCACGGGAATTAACGGCAGCATGGAAGCCGCGTTGGCGGATAAAATGTTGACGGAATATTCGTTCTGAGTATTCCAGGAATCCGTATACCGGTACATGACGGCATGGGCTTCGTAATGCGGGAATACTTTGGTTCTAGCCGCCGTGTTCCAAGTATCGTTGAACCAGGACGGGTATTTCGCGCTCTGAATATCCGAATTCGGCAAACCAGGAGGCGGTTCTACCCAGCCGCTGCCCGGGCTGCCGGCTTCCTGCACATACTGGTACTGATTCATCTCGTGGACGAACCATCTAGGCGATCGCTGCGGGTCGCCGAGTCCCGTAATGAATGACCGGCTTAGCGCGTTGCCGCCCAACGTGTAGTCCCACGTTTTCTGGATCCGCTCCAAGTATTTAGCCTCTTGCGTAATGCCGTACTCGACGACAAGGGGCATCAGAGTCGAACTCGTGAACCGCCATCCGATCAGATTAGGGTAGCCTTCATCCTGCGTCGAAGCGCCGAACGGCGTCTCGTGATCCATCTCGGACTCCGCATAGTTCGTAATGCCGGCCCGCGCCCAGTTTCTTTGCTCGACCGTGAGGTGCGGGTTCTCGTACATGGATACAAATACGCCCAGCCATGCGCGGTCCAGCACCCAGAAGTAACGTTTGAACGATTTGTAATCGTTCGGCGTTTTCGGCATTTCGCTTACTAGCCATTGCTGCAGCCGATCCCTGTCAATAGATGTATCCTGAACGGGCTCATTGCCCGTCGCGACGAGCAACGCGCTGGCCGCGAGCAGCATCTCGTTGGACCAGGAGTGGGGAATCCCCTCCTTGCTTACGTCGTAGTAGGTATTTTCCTTTAAGTAGCTCGTGTCCTGATAGTGGAGCATGAACCCTTTGTACGCTCTCTTGGCGGCTTCCAGATAATCCTCGGCCTTATCGGAATAATACTCCTGCATGATTGGCGTATTATATGCCTGTGCCAATACCCCCGCAGCGAACAAGGTTTCCGCGATGTTCGGTCCTTGGGTGCGGTTATAGAACATGCGGTTCTCCGCGCCCTCCAGATCGTAACCGGTCTCGTACGTGCCTTCTTCCGGCTTGGTCGGCGATTGCGGTCTGAGGTAGTTCGCGAGCGTGCCGTCCGTGGACGTATTCATGATCGCTTTGTACAACCAGTCCAGCTCGTACACCAGCTCGTCCAGATAATCCGGCTTGCCGTTGTTAGACTCCGGGATTTCCAGGGACTCCCCTAGGGCTTCGATCTGCTCGGGGAAATATTTGGCGGCCATCAGCATATCAATGCCTACGTAAGCCGAGTTATAGGGGTATTTGCCCCGGTCGCCGGCATCCATGTGCCCGCCCGTCAGATCTACCCTCGCATCCTCCAAGATACCCCCGTTGTCGATGAACAACGCTTGGTCGATCGCGTCGTCCATATGCGAAGAAGGGCGGTGCCAATGGGTTCGGGTCGCATCCAATCCGTGTTCGCCGTCCCGCTGCATGAACAATGCGCGCGTAATCGTATAAGCGATATCGTCCTTATAGATGGCGCTGCTGATGTCGAAGGGATAGGACGTGCCTACGCCGGGAATATAGATGCGATAGCGGCCTTGCGCCTGCAAGTCGCTGAAGTCAAGGGAGAAGATGTCGCTCTTGGTCCATCTGTCGTTTCTCAGGTGTACTTTGATTTCGCCCGTGAAGACCTTCTTGCCGGTGGCGTCGTCTATCACTTGGAAGTTCTTGTAGCCCAAGAAATCGATGCTCCCTTGTCCGGTCCAGTGCGAGACATAGGCAACCTTGGGACCCTCGGACGGATAACCGACCTGGTTGGCGTGTATGGCCAGATTCGGTTTCGTTACGTCGAATTGGAACGGGAACGGCCCTGCGTCGGCAACCGCGGAGTTCACGGTAAGCAAGTAGCTTTTCCCCTCCTTAAGTTTAAGCGTGGTAGGCAGCTTGAGATAAGCGCGATACGTCACTTGAATCTTGCCGATATTGCCCGTTGCGGACGGGTTGTACGGCGCCTGCTCGGGGAAGTACCTGTATTGGACCAACGTCGGCGTAACGCCGCCGTAGAAGTCCGGATCGTCGGTGCTCGTGATGGTATAATAGTCCGTATTCGTGACGTGTTCGTCGGAGTAAGGCGTGTCGACGAGGCTTAGCTCAAGCCAATTCGAGTTCATCACTCCCGCATGGGACTGAATGGGCTCCAGCGCGACCGGAGCGCGCTCCTTTAATGCGAATACGGGACTGCCCGAGGCCATGAATAGGACAATAACCAAGCCTAGCGTCATTCCGAGCGTCGTCCACAATCTCCGTTTGTTGCTTGTCAACATGAAGATTTCCCTCCCAAATTCGATTGGTTACTTGACGATTCCTTGCCGCTTGCCGCTGACTGCCACCATTCTAATTGACCGGTTTGTCGTTAATCACCACCTCCTTTCCTTTGCACGTTGCTGCGCATCCTCCAGGTTAGCCTGTCAGGCTCAACGTTCCGAATATTCCGCCCAAAAATCGTGATTTCCGGAACCTACTTTAAATATGGCGAATCCCTCCTCCAGCTTCATTAATCCTTCTTTATCCGCGTGTATCGCGTAGTGCTTGTCGTCGTAAGCAATGCTCGCCAAGCCTTCGACGGGAATATGGATTTCAGCCGTGGCGTTAGGCGGGATGGTCACGCTAAGAGCGAGCCGCGACCGGCTCTTCTGCCAGCCCGACTTCACCAGACCTCTGACGGAGCGGACCTGCGCGCTTGCGCGATTCATGTGCGCCGGAATAAACGGCTTGATCCGGATGTGTCCGAATCCCGGCTGCATGGGGGCGATCCCGGCGAGGTGCTTATAGAACCAGGCGCTTAATCCGCCGATGAGGAAGGCGTGGTTATTGGAAGACCAGTTGTTGGCGAAGCTCTCAAGCGCGGTCGTGGAGTTGTACTCCTTGATCCAATAGCCCCAGCAACCCTTATTGGTATTGCCCGCGAGGGCATACGCGACGTCGTTCCTGCCGTTCTCGGCCAGGGCCGAGAGGATCGCTTCCGCGCCGAGACAGCCGACCGTCATTGTTTTGTTAAGCTGAATGTCCTGCACCAGAC
>JAQSXN010000034.1 GCA_029256665.1 Paenibacillus sp. | reverse complement strand
AGCTTCTGCAGCGCCTGCCTCATCTCCGGCTGAATGCTGCCGTAGACCAATTCGCCGGCATCGTTCTTTATCCAGGTGTTCGGATAGGCGTGATAACCGTTGAAATAACCTTCCGCTGCGGCGAAGAAGCCCCACAGATCGCGGTTGAGACCAAAGCCCGAAGTATCGGCGACGCCGTTGCCGTCGGGATCGCCGGTCGTGAAAGCTTCGGAAATGTTGAAGAAGTCGGCCATCGTGCGAGGCTCGGGCAAATTCAGTTTGTTCAACCAATCGGTGCGCACCCATAGCACGTGCGACTGGCCGATGCCGGAGCCCATCTTGGGCAACGCCATCATTCGGCCGTCAAACTTCGTCGACAACAACGCGTTGCCTCCGTCCTCCGACAGCGTCTGCTTCACGAACGGCGACGCGTATTTCTCGTACAGCTCCGTCAAGTCGGCGAGCTGGCCGTCCTCTACCAGCTTCTTCAGCTGCGCCGCCGACACCTGGAAGACGTCCGGCAAGTCGTCCGAAGCGATGGAGATGTTCAGCTTCTGGGCGTATTGCGATTGCGCCACGGTCCAGTCGTACTTGACCTTGATGCCCAGCTGTTCCTCGTAGGCTCTGGACCAATTGTTGTTCGCGATGTCCTCGCCTTCCTTGAAGGTGGTGCCCTCGCTGATCGGGCGGACCGCGGTCACTTCGATCGGCGGGGCGTACTTGTCCAGCGGACCGGCCGGGATGTTTGTCCCCGTCGTATTGTCCGTGCCGGAAGCCTCTGTATTTCCATTGTTCGCGCAAGCCGCCAGCGATAGCGCGAGCAGGCCGGCGATGCTAGCCGTGATGAGCTTTCTCATATTAAAGCATCCCCCTGACTGTCCTATTATCTGACCTTACAGGCTCATTATACGAGAGAACGGCAGCTAACCGAGAGCGAGAAAATAGCGCGGAATGTATGAAAATATTCCGATGTTCGTTAAATGAACGGATTCCTACCGTTAGAGCATAATAGTCCTACCTGCCGCTTCGATCCTACTATCCTGCATACAGGCGGATACGCCATTGATCGCGCCAAAAAGCCGTTCCAAACCGGAACGGCTTATGCGAGTCTTTGAATGCCCAGGCCAACGATTGCGTGAGAGAGTGGTCAGCCCCCCGCGTTCGCCTGGCGGTATTCGCTCGGCAGCATGCCCGTGTGCTCCCGGAATACCTTGCTGAAGTAACGGGTATCCGCAAAGCCGCAGCGTTCTGCAATCCAATAGACCGCGTGATTGGTTGACACCAGCCATTCTTTGGCGGCCTCGATGTGGACATGCTGGACGTAATGGCTGAACGAGACGCCGACGATATCCCTGAAAGCCTTGCTGAAGTAGCCTTTGCTGATGCCGACTTTTTTGCAAATATCGCTTTGCGAAATTTCGCCGTTATCCTGCTCTCGCCGCATCAGCTCCAAGGAGCGGACGATGCCGGCGATTATTTCCTCGGAGTAGGCGGAACGCCGCAGCCACCTCCGCAACTCCTTTCTCGTCTCCTCCAGCCAAGCTTCGGAAGACAGCAGCTCGGATCGGTTCGCGGCTTGCTCCCACAAAGGGAAAGGCTGCAAATACCTTTGCCACTCGGCCAACGCTTCGCGGATGCCGCGAACGGAGTCGGGTTCCGCAGCGAGCGCGTCGGCTAGATGGCGATATCGTTCATCGTCCAGAATCCAGAGCAAGCCGCCCTTCAACTCGTCGCTCTTCTTGGAGGCCTCGGTTCCGTTCCGGGGCGGAGCGGCGAGTTCTGCCGGATCCGCCCGCATGCGTCCGGCGATGCGCAGCAGAACCTCGTCCAAGTTTTGTTCCTCCAGTTGCGTCTTGACAATATAATCGATGGCGCCCAGACGTAGGGCGTCCTGAATGTAGTCGAAATCCTGATGGCAAGTCACGACGACCACCCTGACGGAGGGGGCTTCCAGATGCAGCCGCTTCATGAGTTCCAGCCCGGACATCTTGGGCATGGTAATGTCGGTGACGACGAGCTGCACCGGCAACTCCCGGACTAACGCCAGCGCCTTGTCCCCGCTCGCAGCCTCACCCACGATGCGGAAGCCAAAGCGTTCCCAAGGAAATACCGTGCGCAAGCCTTTGCGAGCCAAATGTTCGTCGTCGACGATAATCGTTGAAATCATGGTTCTCTCTGCACCTCCTTCAGCCGCTCAGGCAACCGGATATCGATTTCGGTCCCCAGACCCGGCGCGCTGTTCATTCGCAGCACGGCCGTTTCGTCGTAATAAATGTCCAGCATTTTCTTCACGTAACTCAGACCGATGCCGAGCCCGCTCTTGCGAAGCTCGTCGGATTCCTGGAGCAGCTCCTGCAGCCGCTCCTCCGGAATGCCGTCGCCATTGTCCCGCACGCTGAGCGACAATCCCCCGTCCAGCTTGCGAATGCGGACCCGGATCTCCATGTTGTCGTCCTGGCCGCCGTGATACATGGCGTTCTCCACCAGCGGCTGCAGAATGAAGCGCGGGACGGGGATGTCGAGCGTCTCCGGGTCGACGTCGATCTCCATATGGAATTGATGGTCGTATCGAATGCTCTGCAGCTCGATGTAGTCCCTGATGGCGGCCACTTCCTCGCGCATCGTCACGATGATGCTTTTCTTGCCCAGATTGTAATGCAGAATCCGCGTAAATACCGATACGAGCTTCGCGATGTCCTGCTGCCCGTTCATGCGCGCGATCCATTGAATCGTATTCAGCGTGTTGTGGAGAAAATGGGGATTAATCTGAAGAAGCAGCTTCTCCACCTCGAGCTGGCCGCGGCGCTTCTCCTTTTCCTCGACGTCCGAGATAAGCCCTGCGATTCTCTCCTTCATCTGCTGAAAGCTGTTCAGGACATGGTCGAATTCCTGCAAGCCGGTGGGCTTGGGCGGAGATTCCTCCACGTCGTAGCTGTATTTGCGAATGGCGCGGTTAATGGATTGGATCGGGCTGTAGATCATTCTCCAGACGATCCATGCCAGCAGCACGCCAACCAGGAGGGAGACAAGAGCGATCAGAACGACCTGCAGCTTCCAGCGGTTGATGACATGAAAATATTCGTCGTCGGGAATGACCCGGTGCAGCGTCCAGGGCTGTCCGCCTTCCGCGCCGAACAGCTGATAACCATGCAGCTCGGCGGGGAATGGCTTGCCGGCAGGCAGAGATTCCAGATCGCTGTACGCCGTCTCGCCGGCTTCATTGACGATAATCCATTGACTGGACGAAGCCGGGAGAATGTCGGATATATCCCGTTCGACGTAAATGTAGATCGGCATGTCGCCGCCGTATTCCATCTCGCGCAGCAAGGATACGACAAGCGTGCGTGGCTGGCCGTTTAACGATGGATGGGGACCCCGATAAGTCAGCAGCTTTTTCACGAACAGCGAGGGGTGGTCCATCGACATGGCGGCGGCGGATACCGGAACGTTGGGGAAGAGGATCGGCTCCTTGTACTCCGGCGCGTAATAGAGCAGCACGTTAAAGCCGGGATTGGCAAAGGCGACGTTGGCCGTCGACTGGACCAGATCCTGATACATCCGGGATCTGTCCAGATGGCTGCCGCTCTCCAGGTAATGGATCAACTCGCGGCCGATGCCGCCCTCCGCGGCGAGCAATTGGGACGAACGCCCGAGCTCGTCCAGCCTGTTCTCCAGCTCGCGGTATACATTGTGCGCCTGCTCGCGAATATCCTCATTGTTCCGTTCGATCTGCACCGTATACATCCCATAGTAGGACACGTAGCCGACCAGTATGATCGGCACGGCCGACGCGATGAACAGCGTCAGCGCCAGCTTGCCCCGCAAGGTTCCGCTTCTAATTCCTTTCCACCAGACGTTCGGTCTCGGCATGATCATCATCCTGACGGTTAGTTTGATGGATATAATATCATAAATACGGACGTGCAGATATGGAACAGTCTATTTCCACTCTTTATACAATTGACTGCATTTGTAAAAAGTGATATCATAAAAATATCAAAAAGATATAGGGGTGAAGGCGATGAGGGAAAAGAAAGGATTTTGCGTTAGCGGATATTTGGCGCTCTTGTTGGCTGTCATAGCCGCGGCGGGGGGCGCATGGTTGATCGGCGCCGAGCTGATGGCGGACGAGGCGTCGGTTACGTTGATCGGCGTCGGGGCTTTCTTGTTGCTGCTGGCGTTGATCGGACTATCCTCGCTGGTCATCGTGCAGCCTAACGAGGCAAAGGTGGTGACGTTCTTCGGCACTTACGTGGGAACCGTCGTAGAGAGCGGTCTGTGGATGGTCATGCCGCTGTCGAGCAAGTCCACCGTGTCGCTCAAAGTGAGGAACTTCAACAGCCAGAAGCTCAAGGTCAACGACGCGGAAGGCAATCCGGTCGAGATCGGCGCGGTTATCGTGTTCAAAGTGGTGGATACGGCGAGGGCATCGTTTGACGTCGACAACTACGAGCGGTTCGTGGAAATTCAGAGCGAGACGGCCATTCGCCATATCGCGGCGCAATATCCGTACGATACGTTCGAAGATCCGAATACCGTATCGCTTCGCGGCAACGCCGACGAAGTAGCGGGAGAATTGCTCCGGGAGCTGCAGGAGAGACTCGATGTGGCGGGCGTTCAACTGCGCGAGACCCGCATCACGCATCTGGCCTACGCGCCTGAGATCGCAAGCGCGATGCTTCAGCGGCAGCAAGCCATCGCCATCGTGGCGGCGCGCCAGAAGATCGTCGAAGGCGCGGTCGGCATGGTGGACGCGGCGCTGCGGCAATTGGAGGACAACGGCATCGTGCTGGATGACGAGCGGCGCGCGGCGATGATCAACAATTTGATGGTATCCATCGTATCCGACCGGGCGGCCCAGCCGGTTATCAATACGGGATCGCTGTATAGCTGAGGCTAGCCGACATGGCCAAGGAGAAGAAGGCGTTCCCCCTGCGGCTGGATCCCGATATCCACCGCGCGCTGGAGCAATGGGCCACGGACGAATTCCGCAGCGTTAACGGGCATATCGAATTTTTGCTCAGGGAAGCATTGAGCAAGGCCGGCAGATTAAAGCCGCCGATTCGAGATTTGGACAAATAGGCATCCGGATATAGGCAGATAGAACGATCGGCAGTCGAGAGGCTGGTCGTTTTATCTGTTTTTTGCGTTATATATATGTAAGCTTTCTGAAGGACAAGTCACTGAATTTACGAACCCGTTGTGAAACATAATATCGAAACGATGTAAGTAATCACTTATGTGAGTAAAACTTACATAAAATTGAGCGTTTGATATCGAAATCAGCGTTATCGGTGCATTTATAATGTTTTCAGACAATTTGATGTAAACTATATTGACACAAACAAAAAACCACCCCTATAATGGACCTCAGAACGAATTATTGGAAGGCTATTCCATGGAATCGTTCGGAAATAGAGACAAATACATAAGGAACGGGGAGTGGAGAGATGAAGAAGGGCAAGGGCTTGTTCTATCAAACGGGGTTGCTGATTATGGCGGTAAGCATGGTGCTGGCAGGCTGTTCAGGGAACAACGAACCGGCATCGTCGAGCACGAACGCGCCTGAAACATCCGACGCGGCGGGATCGGATGGCGAAATCAAGGTAGGCATACTCCATTCGCAGAGCGGAACGATGGCCATCAGCGAGATGTCGGTCATCGACTCGGAGATGATGGCGATCGAAGAGATCAATGCGGCGGGGGGCGTACTGGGCAAAAAGATCGTACCCGTTCTCGAGGACGGCGCATCGGATTGGCCGACTTTCGCGGAGAAGGCGCGCAAGCTGATATCGGAGGATAAAGTCGCGACGGTATTCGGCGGATGGACGTCCGCAAGCCGCAAAGCGATGCTTCCGGTATTCGAAGAGCTGAACGGCCTGCTCTGGTACCCGGTTCAATACGAGGGTCTCGAGGCTTCGCCCAACATCTTCTACACGGGGGCAACGACGAATCAACAGATCGTGCCGTCGGTCACTTGGCTGCTGGAGAACCGGGGCAAGAAGTTCTATCTGCTGGGCTCCGACTACGTCTTCCCGCGCACCGCGAACCTGATTATCAAAGAACAGCTTAAGGCGGAGGGCGGAGAGCTCGTAGGCGAAGAGTATACGCCGCTTGGCCATACGGACTACAGTACGATTATCAGCAAAATCAAAGCGGCCGATCCGGACATCGTGTACAACACGCTGAACGGGGACAGCAACGTAGCCTTCTTCAAACAATTGAAGGATGCGGGCATTACGGCCCAGGACATGACGACGTTGTCGGTATCGGTGGCCGAAGAAGAGATTCGCGGCATCGGCGTCGACGTGCTGGCCGGACATCTGGCCGCCTGGAACTACTACCAAACGACGGATACGCCTACTAACGCGAAGTTCGTGGAGAGCTACAAAGCGAAGTACGGCGACGAGCGCGTAACGGCCGACCCGATCGAGGCAGGCTACACGGCGGTTTACTTATGGGCTGCCGCGGTGGAGAAGGCAGGATCGACGGACGTCGCGGCCGTCAAGGAAGCGGCGAAGGAGCTGGAGTGGGACGCTCCGAGCGGCAAGGTCAAGATCGACGGCGAGACGCAGCATATCTACAAGACGGTGCGGATCGGCGAAGTGCAATCCGACGGACAATTCAAGGAGCTGTGGAATTCCGGCGAAGCCGTTAAGCCGGATCCGTTCCTGAAGGGCTACGCGTGGGCCGCAAGCATTCAGCCTTAAGAGCGGCAGCCCGCGTATGGCAGGTTTGACAATAGGATAACGAAGCGGCCACGAGATGCGGGAGGAGGAAGTGTTCGGGAGCAACCTGATCGAATGCTTCCTCCTTCTTGCTTTCTGACGGTTATCGCCGCTAGGGGAGCGATGTAATGGAACTCTTCATACTGCAACTGTTCAACGGGCTCAGCATCAGCTCGATTCTGCTTCTTGTAGCGCTTGGGCTCGCGATCACGTTCGGATTGATGAAGGTGATCAACATGGCGCACGGCGAGCTCATCATGATCGGCGCGTATGCCACGTATTTGACGCAAAATCTGTTTCTGGACTATATGCCGGCATCCATGTTCGATTGGTACTTCGTGCTCGCGATTCCGGCAAGCTTCGCCATCGCGTTTGTCATCGGGCTCTTGCTCGAGATGGGACTCATTCGTTTTCTGTACGGCAGACCGCTCGACAGCTTGCTTGCGACGTGGGGCGTCGGCCTGGTGCTCCAGCAGCTGGCGAGGACGATCTTCGGCGCGCCGAACGTCGCGGTCAAGAGCCCGACGTGGTTGGACGGCGGCCTGCAAATATTCGGAGGGACGCTGCTCCCTTACAAACGGTTGTTCATTATCGCGCTTGTCATCGCTTGTTTGGTTGCCATGTACCTGTATATTTACCGCAGCCATGAGGGCCGCCGGATGAGAGCCGTCATGCAGAACCGGGAGATGGCGGCATGTCTCGGCGTATCGACCAGAAGGGTAGACGCGATGACGTTCGCGATCGGATCGGGCATCGCGGGTATCGCGGGCTGCGCTCTGACGTTATTGGGGCCGATCGGTCCATCGCTCGGCACTTATTATATCGTCGACGCATTCATGGTCGTCGTCCTCGGCGGCGTAGGCAAGCTGGTCGGTACGGTGCTTGGGGCCACGGGCATCGGCATGTTCAATACGTTGTTCGAATATTGGACCAATGCTTCGCTTGGCAAGGTGCTGGTGTTCGTATGTATTGTCGCGTTCCTGCAATGGAAGCCATCCGGGCTGGTCGCCATGCGTACGCGCTCGCTTGATTAAAGACAGGAACGATATGCGTAGAGAAGGTGGAATGCGATATGCGGCTGGCTCGTATAACGGGGAATCGATGGTGGATATTGGGGGCATACGCGGTGACGGCC
Organism: Paenibacillus sp.; assembly: GCA_029256665.1. GTDB lineage: Bacteria > Bacillota > Bacilli > Paenibacillales > Paenibacillaceae > Pristimantibacillus. Next base: position 5,075 of record JAQSXN010000034.1, on the reverse strand, counting down.
ACGGCGCTGTTCTGCGCCCCGCTCGTATTCAGCGACTTCAGGCTGAATCTTCTGGCGAAATTTCTGGCCTTCGCGATCGTCGCGCTAGGGCTTGATCTCATATGGGGTTATACGGGCATTCTCAGTCTTGGCCATGGCATCTTCTTCGGACTTGGCGCCTATGCGATGGCCATGTATCTCAAGCTGGAGGCGAGCGGCGGCAAGCTGCCCGACTTCATGGGCTGGAGCGGGCTCAAGGAGCTGCCGCTGTTCTGGCAGCCGTTCGAGCATTTCGGAATGGCGGTGGCGCTTGGCGTCCTAATCCCCGCCTTGCTAGCGCTCGGATTGGGATACTTTACGTTCCGCAACCGGATCAGGGGCGTCTACTTCACGATCCTGACGCAGGCGCTCGTCATCATTACGACGACGCTGCTCGTCGGTCAACAGGCGTTTACGGGCGGAACGAACGGCGTTACGGGCTACTCCACGCTGCTCGGGTACTCGCTAGCCGCCCCGGAGACGAAGCGGGCGCTCTACTGGGTGACGGCGGCGGCGCTGATCGGCATCTTTATCTTATGCCGGTATTTGACGGGGAGCCGGTTCGGCAAGGTGCTTCGCGCCATACGCGACGGGGAGAATCGGGTTCGGTTCATCGGCTACAACCCGGCGGTTTATCAAATGGTCATCTTCACGGTATCGGCGGCGATCGCGGGGATAGCCGGCATGCTGTTCGTCCTGCATGTCGGCATTATCTCGCCGTCGATGCTTGGCATCGTGCCATCGATCGAGATGGTGCTGTGGGTCGCGATCGGAGGCAGGGGCACCCTTATCGGGGCAGCGCTCGGCGCCGTTCTCATGAATTGGGCGAAGAGCGAATTCAGCACCGCATACCCGGACGGCTGGCTGTTCTTTATGGGAGCCATGTTCGTCATTGTCGTCGTCTTCATGCCAAAGGGCGTGGCGGGTTTGTTCCAATGGAAAGGCGGAAAGCGGAAGTGGCCGGTCTGGATTAGAGGTTCGGGCTCGGGTCGCAAGCTCAAGCCCGGTGGAGAAAAGGAAGGCAGCGTTCCGCAGGGATAGCGGGGTAAGCGGGGGCGGACTCCGGACTGTTGCAGAGTTAACGGTTGTTGTAGCAAGCGGTGAGAGATATGAGGAGGGAATGGAGATGGCGGGCAAACAAGCGGCAATCTTGCAATGCGAGGACGTGACGGTCGAGTTCGACGGCTTCAAGGCGGTGCAGGGCATGAGCCTGGCACTGGAAAAGGGGGAGCTGCGCTTCCTTATCGGCCCCAACGGGGCAGGCAAAACGACGATGCTGGACGTAATCTGCGGCAAGGTAAGGCCATCCGCGGGCAAAATCACCTTTGACGGAAACGTCGATATTACGCGCAAGCATGAGCACCAAATCGCGGAGCTTGGCATCGGGCGGAAATTCCAGGCGCCGTCGATCTTCAAGGATATGACCGTCCTGGAGAATCTGGAGATTGCCATGCGGCAGAACCGCGGCGTGTTCGCCACGCTGTTCGCCCGGATGAAGAAGGAAGAGGAAGACCGAATGCGGGGTCAGCTTGACATGATCGGCCTTGCCGACAAGGAAACGTGGCGCGCCGGCGGATTGTCGCACGGAGAGAAGCAGTGGCTCGAAATCGGCATGATGCTGCTGCAGGAGCCAGAGGTGTTGCTGCTCGATGAACCCGTGGCCGGCATGACCGACAAGGAAACCGACAAGACGGGCGAGCTGCTGCACGAGATTGCGCGCGAGCGGTCCGTCGTCGTCGTGGAGCACGACATGGAGTTCGTTCGCAATTTCGCGAGCAAGGTTACGGTTATGCACGAAGGCAAGCTGCTGAAGGAAGGGTCCATGGAGGAAGTGCAGGGCGACGACCGCGTGGCGGAAGTTTATTTGGGCAGGAGGCGTGAGGAGCATGCTAGCCGTTCAACAGCTTGAGTCGGGCTATGGGGAAAGCGTCATCCTGAGAAACGTCACGCTCCGCGTGAAGCCCGGCCAGGTCGTTTGCCTCATGGGACGCAACGGCGTCGGCAAGACGACGCTGATGAAAAGCATCATGGGCATTCTGAAGGCGCGGGAAGGCACGGTCAGCTACAACGGCGTGGATTTAACAAGGAAGGCGCCGGGAGTACGGGCCAAAAGCGGGATCGGGTACGTGCCGCAGGGCAGGGAGATTTTTGCCCAGCTGTCGGTATACGAGAACCTGCTGCTGGGGCTCGAAGCCTCGCGGACGAAGAAGCAGGGAGGCGACGTGATCCCGCCCGAGGCGATCGAGAAGTTCCCGGTGCTGCCTACGATGTACGAGCGGCGCGGCGGCGATCTCAGCGGAGGGCAGCAGCAGCAGCTTGCGTTCGCGAGAGCGCTGGCTTCTAAGCCGGAGGTGTTGCTGCTCGACGAGCCTTGCGAAGGAATCCAGCCCTCCATCGTCGACGACATCCGGGAAGTCATCCGCTCCATCAAGACGGAGGGGCGGACGGCGATCCTGCTCGCGGAGCAAAGTCTGGACTTCGTCAGGAGCGTCGGCGACTATTTCTACGTGCTGGACAAAGGCTCCGTCGCTTGGGAAGGCGATCTTGCGGGACTAAACGACGATGTCGTGCGGCAATATTTGACGGTGTAGGAAAATGCAGTGCCCGACATGCGTAATTGAACCCGGTAATGGGGATAGTAAGAGCCTAATCCTGTAAGGGATGGGGCTCTTTGCACTTCATACGCATAGCTTGCCCGGGCCGTACGAGCTGGCGCGCTTTGCCGACGAATCGGCAAGCAGGGGGCGGCTGGAGGCGTGCATAAGAATTTGGGAGCAGTTGAATACTATGGTCAGATTCAAAATTTTACGATGAAGGGTATTCCCTTCTATGAAGCCAGGGGGATGCGGACCCACTACGGCGCAATAATGATTCGGAGATATTCGCCCGGGCAAGGTGAAACGAAAGTCGCCGTCCTTTGGCGGCGAAGTAAGTTCATTCCGAGAAATATAGGTCGAGTATGGAGAATGCTTATACTTTCCTATATTTTGAAGCAAGGCTGGCATCCAGTGTATTCAAAATCTTCTAGTGAAAGCGGGGCAACAAGAAATGAAAGCAACTGGAATTGTACGTCGCATCGATGATCTTGGTCGTGTGGTGATTCCGAAGGAAATTCGCCGTACGCTGCGAATCCGGGAAGGCGATCCGCTCGAAATATTCGTGGACCGCGACGGAGAGGTCATCCTGAAGAAATATTCCCCGATCGGGGAGCTAGGCGACTTCGCGAAGGAGTACGCGGAATCGTTGTTCGAAAGCACGGGCCATATCACCTTGATCTCCGACCGGGATACGATTATTACCGTGGCCGGCGCCTCCAAGAAGGAACTGATGGACAAGGCGGTCGGCTCGGCTCTGGAATCGTGCATGGACAATCGCAAGACGCTGACGGAGACGAACGGCGGCAACTACGAGATCGTCAAGGACGTGCAAGAGGCGTACAGCTCCTTCGTCGTGGCGCCGATCATCGCGGGCGGCGATCCCATCGGGACGGTCGTGCTGCTGAGCAAGGACGACTCCGTCAAGATGGCCCAGATGGAGACGAAGATGGCCGAGACGGCGGCCGGATTCCTTGCCAAGCAGATGGAACAGTAGCAGTAGGACTGCCTGTAGCGAACCAAACATAAGGCTTCCACACAAGCGTGCTTTAGCGCCGGGGTGGAGGCCTCTTGGCGTTGGCGGATTCGCAAAACCCGCTCTTGCAACCGCGTGCCGGGGGGATGAAGAATAAGATCGAAAAATCGATTACAAAGTGAGTGGATGGTGAGCGAACGAGTGGCGGGTTCGGTAACAAGAACGGGGAGGGGCTCGTCTGGTGCCTAACAGCCCCGATAAGGTATAATCGAATCAATACAGGGAAAAAGTGGGGCTAAGGAAGATGATGCGGAAGGTTGCAACTTGATCGGGGAGAATCAAGGCGGAAAGCCGCCGCGGTTGTGGCGCCATGGCGTCGCGCTAATGGCCGGGGCCGCGCTGCTGTCGAAGCTGATCGGCGCGCTGCAGAAGATTCCGCTTCAGAATATGGCGGGAGACCGCGTCTTTGGAATGTACAACGCCGTTTATCCGTTTTACCAAATGATCGCCGTGCTGGCTACGGCCGGATTGCCGACGGCGGTATCCATTCTCGTCGCCGCCCGCTTGGGCGAAGCGGAAGTAAGTGCGGAATCGGGACAGGCCCGGACGCGCAGCACGCTGCTCGCGGCTTTGTTGCTGCTCGGCGCCACGGGCGTCGTCGCAGCGGCGCTGATGTGGGCGACGGCCGATCAAACGGCGGCATGGCTCGGGGATTCCGCGGTGGCGCCCGCGATTCGCGTGCTTGCGCTGTCGCTGTTGCTCGCGCCGTTCGCCGCCGCGCTGCGCGGGTACATGCAAGGCATGCGGCGCATGGCGTTATCCGCCGCATCGCAGCTTGCGGACCAGCTCGCGCGCGTCGTCGTCATGCTCCTCGCGCTCTCGGCAGGGCTTGCGGCGGGCTGGAACGACGCTTCGATCACGGCCGGCGTCATGCTCGGCTCCGCTGCCGGCGCTGCCGTGTCGCTGCTGCTGCTTAGTCTCGGCTCGCGCAGCGCGCCATGGAGAGGCGGCCGCTCGAGCCGCTCGGCCGTCGTAAGCAAGCGCAAGCTGCTCGGCGAGCTGAAGGAGCTGACGACGCTGGCATTGCCCGCGGCGCTAGCCGCGCTGGTCGTGCCGGCCGTCGCCGCGGTAGACAGCTTCACGGTGCCGGCGCTGCTGCGCTCGGACGGGCTGTCGCCCGAGGAAGCGATGAGCCTCTTCGGCGTCTACGGCCGGGGGCAGCCGCTCGTGCAGCTCGTCGTCATGGCCGCCGGCGCGGGAGCGGCCGCGCTGGCGCCCGGCCTCGTGCGAGCGCGTACCGAGCTGCGGCCAGAGCTGCTGCAGCTGCGGCTTACGCTGCTGCTGCGCATGGCATGGCTCGTCGGCGCGGCCGCTTCGATCGGTCTCGTGCTGCTGGCCGAGCCGATCAACGTCATGCTGTACCGCGACGCCCGCGGCACGGAGGCGCTCGCGCTCATCGGCTGCACCGCGCTCGCCGGCTGCGTCAG
>JAQSXN010000611.1 GCA_029256665.1 Paenibacillus sp. | reverse complement strand
CCTCTGCCCTTAAAGATGCTTGCTCTTACCGGGAAGGGGAGCACGTCTGCGAGCAAAGGCAAATCCCGCCCCCTGAGCTGCTCCTGCAGATTGATCGTATGCGTGCTGACCACGATCTTGCTGCCGCTCTTGACGCCGTAAAACATGGCCGGGATCAAATATCCCAGCGACTTGCCCGTACCCGTGCCCGCTTCGATCATCAGATGCTGATCCGAGGTCAACGCCTGATACACATGATGGAACATTTGCGTCTGCGGCTCGCGCTCCTCGTAATCCTGAAAGCGCTCTTGAAATTTGGTTCGCACGGCATCCAAATAATCGTCGAACGTCATATCGTCGGGTATGGGATCCTCTTCCGCAGCTTGCCGGGCTGGCGTTTCTTCGTTCCATTCTCCCGCCTTTAATGCGAATTGACGGTAATAGTCGAATTCGTTCGATTCGAATACCACCGTCTGCTCCAATTGCGCCAATTGACGACGAAGAAACGCGTGAAGATCCTTGGATTCATCGATTAACGCAACGAGCCGCTGCAAGGTGAGCAGCGGCAAGGAGCGAAGCTTATTGACGGCTTCGATGAAAATATGGGCGGTCGCCAGCGCGTCGCTGTCCGCGCGATGATGATGCTCGTGCTTGATGCCGAACAGCTCCGCGACCGCTCCCAGTTGATACGTCGTAATGGACGGATATAGGATTCGCAACAGCTCGATCGTGTCCAACCGGCTTCCCGTAAACGGGAAATATCCGCAACGTTCAAGCGATTGGTTAAGAAACCCGGCATCGAAGCCCACGTTGTGGGCAATCAATACCGCATCGTCGAGCAGCGGGATAAGCCGGAGCAGCACGTCGCTAAGCTCCGGAGCATCCGCCACCGCCTCTTCCGTTATTCCCGTCAATTGCGTGATGAAAGGCGGGATCGGCACCGTAGGCTTCACGAACGAACTGAAAGTATCGACGATCTCCATGTTATCCGAGACGATGACTACGCCAACTTGAATGATATCGTCCTCCGAGCTATGACCAGTCGTTTCCAAATCCAGTATTGCGTATTTCATTCATCCCCGACCCTCTCACAAACAGCACAGCTCCGTGCTTCCAAAATATAACGATAATTGCCCAGGCGATTCCTGGCATGACTTTAAATTCGATAATGAGTCCGTAAAGCTTGGATAAACCTCGTAGGCTTTGCGGAACAGCTTCTCCGCGTGTGCCATATTCATCTGAACCGCATGGATACACCCAAGGGCATTATATCCTAAAGCGACCCACTTCGGAAAGTCCGACAACACGACCAGCAGTTGGAATTGGCGCTGGGCTTCGTTCCATTTCTGCATATGCATCAGGCTCATGCCTAGGAACAGCCGGGCGAGATTGCATTCCGGCGCGGCGGCTACGGCTTCCTGGAACAGCTTGGCCGCTTCGGCGAACATAAATAATTTATAATAGCCTTGACCTTTGTACACCAGCGACTCCGCGGCTTCGGGAACTTCCAGGTCGCCATAATTGCATGCCTGCTTCTTCTCGCTGATCGTTATAGGATAGCTCGCCGCTGCTTGGGCACCGGCATCCGCCTTTTGATGGCAAGGCGCGGACGAGACGGCGGAGCTTTCGGCCGGCGACGGGCCACCGAAGTCGATGGGACCACATTCATCCTGAAAGTCGGTGAACTTTTCCTCGAATTGCAGCCATTCTTCGATAAAGGCGTCGCTCACCTTTTTGAGCTCGCGCAGTTGATCCTGGTACAACCCCCGTTCCTGATCGGTGGCCGATTGATAACGTTCTTTGATGCCGTCTAGCCACTCGTTCATGGAAGTGAACATGTGCTGTATCATACCGCATCCCGCCTTCGCTTTGGAGTAAGGAGTGATACGGTCATTTTTTGTTTGAACGGGGCTTTTCATACGGCATGCCAGCCGTTACATAATTGAGCCACTTGCAAAGCCCGGTTCTTACATGATCGTGGCGTGCAATTCTTCGGTCAACAGTTTGACCGGCTTGTTGGCTTCGTCAAGAATGGTGACGATCGGTTTGTGCGCGCGCGCTTCTTCGGTCGTCATCACCGCATACGAAATGATAATGACTTTATCGCCCGGCTGCACTTGTCTCGCGGCCGCGCCGTTGAGGCAGATGACGCCGGAGCCTCGTGGCCCCGTGATGACGTAAGTCTCGAATCTCGCGCCGTTATTGTTGTTCACGATTTGGACCTTCTCGTTCTCCAGCAAATCGGCGGCATCCATCAGATCCTCGTCGATCGTGATGCTTCCGACGTAGTTCAGATTCGCTTCCGTTACGGTTGCGCGGTGCAGCTTGGATTTCATCATCGTTCTAATCATTGTTCTCCACCTCCGGTAGCTAGCTCGCATTCGATTAATAGATTATCGATCAATCGGGTCACGCCGAATTTGACGGCCAGCGCCATAATCATCGTGCCCTGCCAATCCGAAGCCGTAGAAGTTCCCTCTACGGGGGACAATCCAGGATAAGTCAGCCATTCGACGTAATCGATGGCGGCGAGATCGGTTTGTTCGATATAATCGATCACGTTCCGCCTCAATGCGTCTGCCGTCATGCCTGGCTGCTCCGCCCATTCTTTGGCCAACTTCAAAGCTTGCGAAAGTCTGACGGCCTGCTCCCGCTGCTCGGCGGTCAGAAAGACGTTTCTGGAGCTTAGCGCCAGTCCGTCCGGCTCTCTCATCGTCGGGCATCGGACGATCTCCACATCGAAGTTAAGATCTTTGACCATCTGTTCGATCACGGCCACTTGCTGCGCGTCCTTCATGCCGAAATACGCC
>JAQSXN010000610.1 GCA_029256665.1 Paenibacillus sp. | reverse complement strand
AGCTCGATTACGTCGTCGACGCGTCCGATACGATCATCTACAAGGTCCATCTGATCAAACAATGCCTGGAGCGGGGCATCCCCGTCATCTCCAGCATGGGCGCGGCCAACAAGATGGATCCGTCCCGGTTCAAGGTGGCCGACATCTCCAAGACGCATACGGATCCCATCGCCCGCGTCGTGCGGACCAAGCTGCGCAAGGACGGGATCAAACGGGGCGTCAAGGTCGTGTTCTCCGACGAGGAACCGATGAAGCCGCGCGAGGACGTTACGCAGCGCATCGTGCCGGAGAACGCGCCGGAAATTCGCAAGGCCAAGCAGCCTCCGTCCAGCAACGCGTTTGTGCCGCCGGTTGCTGGCTTGATCATGGTCAGCGTCGTCGTGAAGGATCTTCTCGAAAGCTGAAGCAACTGATCTAAATCGTATATATGCTTTACGCCGCCGAATGGGGAACGATCTCCGTTTGGCGGTTTTTTTGTTGTTCGACTATCATGATAGGTCCGGCGAATGATTGTATCATGACAACATTTGGGATAAAATAATATTTGCTTGATGTAAAATAGAACGTCGTTTCGCTGTATGAAACTACTTGCACTTGAACAATAGTACCGCTGAAGAATATAGCGAGAGAACGCATGCAATCGTCACATTCGGCGTAACGTGTATCAAATAACTTGTACCGCGTTCAGGACTGGAACCAAGAGGCGACAACACTTTACTTGCAGGAGGTAGTTGCGTTTATGACGACATTCATCGGCATCGACCACGTGCAGCTTGCGGCTCCCCCAGACTGCGAGAGCGAAGCGAGAGTCTTCTACGGAGATGTATTGGGGTGGCAGGAGATTCCGAAACCGGCAAGCTTGCAAGCGCGGGGAGGCGTTTGGTTTCGATGCGGGAGCCAGGAAGTACATATCGGCGTGCAGGCGGATTTCCGCCCGGCCAAGAAGGCGCATCCCGGCTTCGCGGTAAACGGGTTGGAAGAGCTGCGAGAGAAGCTGGAGTTAGCCGGAGTGGCCGTGCTGGAAGACGATTTGAGACAGGATGAAGGCGTGCGGCGGATATTCGTTCAAGATCCGTTCGGCAACCGTCTGGAATTTCTCGAATACCGTTAATCGTTTATTCTACTTTGAGGAGGATCAATCATATGAGTAACCTGGACAGCAAAGAACGATTCACGGATCGGGTCGAGTCGTACGTGTTGTACCGTCCGAGCTACCCGGCGGCGGCGCTCGACTTTCTGTATAAGGAGGTCGGTTTCTCCGAACGCAGCATCATTGCCGACATTGGAGCGGGAACGGGAATCTTCTCGGGACTTCTTCTGGATCGCGGCAGCCGCGTCGTCGCGCTGGAACCGAACGAGGCGATGCGAAGCGCGGCGGAGAAGCGGCATTCGAGCCATCCCCGTTACGCCTCTTGTCCGGGCTCGGCTGAGCGAACGGGCTTGTCCGAGGAATCGGTGCATCATATCGTATGCGCGCAATCGTTCCATTGGTTCGACAGGCCGGCCGCGCGCGAGGAATTCCGCCGGATTCTGAAGCCGAACGGCCATGTCGCGCTGGTATGGAATTCCCGCAGGACGACCGGCACGCCGTTTCTGGAGCAGTTCGAGCAGCTTCTGCTGGAATACGGCACGGATTACGAGCAAGTGGGTCACAAGTATGTTACGCGCGAGGTGCTGGAGGATACGTTTTTCGCGGACGGAGGTCCTTCCTTGGAGGTATTCGCCGCGGAGCAGCGATTGGACGCGGAAGGGCTGAAGGGGAGGCTGCTGTCATCGTCGTACTGTCCTTTGCCCGGTCATCCCCATTACGAGCCGATGATGGAGAAGCTGGCGCGGATCTTCAAGGTATGCTCCGTTAACGGTACCGTTACGATGACTTACGACACGGAGCTTTATTGGGGCAGCGTTTAAGAGGTTGTACGGATAACCGAACTTTTTGAACTCGTGCTTTAAAGTAGCGAACGTTTGTGCGGATGTGCTATGATTTAGGGAGCACTTATTTAGATCGTACGAAGGATTGAGTTGCCTCATGGATTTATTTAATTATCAGGAAGAAGAAACGCCGCGCGCAAAGCTGCTTGCCGACAGGATGAGGCCTCGCGCGCTGGATGAATATATCGGACAAGAGCATATCGTAGGCGAAGGCAAGCTGCTCCGGAGAGCGATACAAGGCGATCAAGTATCGTCCATTCTGCTGTACGGACCCCCCGGCTGCGGCAAGACGACGCTCGCCCATATCATTTCGCTAACGACCAAAGGCGACTTCGTCAAACTGAACGCGGTGGACGCCTCCGTCAAGGACGTCCGCGAAGTGATTGACCGGGCCCGCTCCAACAAAACGTTGTATGGCCGCAAGACGATCCTGTTTCTGGACGAGGTGCATCGGTTCAACACGTCGAGGCAGGACGCGCTGCTGCCCGCGGTGGAGCAAGGGATCATCGTCTTTATCGGGGCGACGACCGAGAATCCGTTCCACCACGTCAACGGGGCTTTGCTGTCGCGCTCGACGTTGTTCCAGCTGGAAGCGCTGGAGGAGCGGCATGCGCTGGAAGCGATGCGGCGAGCGCTGGGGGATGCCGAGCGCGGACTTGGTTTTATGACGCTGCAGGCGGACGAGGATGCGCTGGAGCATATCGCGGCGATGGCGGGCGGCGATATTAGGCGGGCGCTGAACGCGCTGGAACTGGCGGCGGTCACGACGCCTTCGGAGCCGGACGGTTCCGTCCGGTTGACGCTCGAGGTGGCGCAGGAATCGATTCGCAAGCCGACGATCCGGGCGGATCTGTCGACGCAGTACGACGT
>JAQSXN010000609.1 GCA_029256665.1 Paenibacillus sp. | reverse complement strand
GTATTGGAGAGACGACGCGCACGAAAGAGTCGAATTTCTATATCATACGCCGAGCCGATGGGAGCTTGGGGAGCAGGTCTGGACGGTACGCGGGGGACAAAGCATCACGAAACCGGACTACCGCGTCGCGCCTAGGTGGATGGACTGTTATAGCCTCCATGCCGTGACGGAGGGCAAGCTCGTGCTGCGGGAAGGAGAGCGGGAGGTTTCTCTTGCGGGAGGCGATCTGTTCTGCAAATACAAGGGGCATTCTTATGCGTACCATCGAGACCCAGGATGCAGCCTGCTTACGCTAAGCTGGATCGCTTTCGACGGGCCGGGAGCGGAGACGGCGCTGGCAGAGGCCGGTTTCTCCCTCGAACATCCGTATGCGCGAAAGCGTTATGACGCTGCGATGGGGAGCGCAATGAGCGACCTGTTCCGGCTCATGAGAGAAGGCGCCGGGGCTGCCGCAAAGATCGAATTGCAGGACGGAAGCTTGCGCCACGGGTTGACCGTGCAAAGCGCGCTGCTGCGTTTTTTGTCCGAACTGGTCGCGGTGGAGCCTACGGAGCAAAGAGCTTCGTCCATGGATTGGGTGAAGCAGAGCGTTCGGTACATTGAGCTTCATGCCGCGGAAGGACTGACCGTCGATCAACTGGCCTCGATGGCCGGAGTGAACCGAAGCTACTTCTCGACCGCGTTCTCGGAGCAGGTCGGACTGTCGCCGCTGCAATACATGACCAAGGTGCGGATGGGCAAGGCGACGGAATTGCTGGCCGAGACGACGGCCACCGTTACCGAAATCGCCTACTCGCTCGGCTATGCGAGCCCCTTCGCGTTCACCCGCGCGTTCGCCGGTCATCACGGCATGCCGCCTTCGGCCTATCGGAAGCGGCTCGAACGCGATGAAGCCGGCGCGGCCGGCCTTTCTCGCGCCCATTTGACGCCTGAACAGAATCCGACAAAAGGGGGTAATGATCATGGTTAAACCATGGGAGCTGATGCGGGACTTGAACAGGATGAACTTTAAGGTCATCCTCGCCGGGTATTCCCAGAAGCCGGCAGGCTGGCGCAACGGGCCCTACACCCACCGCTTCCACAGCTTGTGGCTTGTTTCGAAAGGCAAGGCAACCTTCGTGCTGAATGGAACCTCGTTTACGGCGGAGCCCGGCAAGCTGTTTTCTCTCGGGCCCGGCATGGTCGTCGAGCGGATTAACGAAAGCGATGGGCCGATCGAATTTTGTTTCATTCGTTTCTCTTGCGCCGAAGCCGCTTATGAAGAAGACGGTACCTGGACGCTGGAGAGTAACGGCCAATTACGGTTCCCGCTGTCGGGCAGCTACTCGATGCTCAACACGCCGCCGATTCATAACGCGTTCGAGGGAATGATCAAGCTTATGAAACATCGCGGACAGATCGTCCAGATGCGGCAGCGCATCCTATTCCTTGACATCCTGACCCACATCATTGCGGATTTGCGCTCGCAAGCCGTTACGGGACACACCAATACGATGATCGAGACGACGATCGATCATATGGTCAACCATTACGCCGAGAATATGACCGTCGAGGATCTCGCCAAGATGGCCGGCATGAGCAGCAGCCATTTTTCCAGGCTGTTCAAAAAATACGCGAGCGCCAGCCCCATCCATTATTTGACCCAGCTGCGCATGGACCGGGCCAAGGAGCTGCTGATCCTGTCGGACTACAAGCTCAAGACCGTCGCCCAGAGCATCGGCTACGAGGATGAGCTTTATTTCAGCCGGCTGTTCAAGAAGTTTACCGGTCAATCTCCGTCGCAATATGCCAAGACGCATAAATCGGCGCCTAATCAGTAAGCTGGTCGGCAACTTATAAAGCCATTAACCATTTATAAGGCTAATGATTCTTTAGCACGCTGCCGAAATCGCGGGCATCGTCGGTTGAAGCAGCTCCGATACTCTCGCCATCGCCGTTTATTGCCTCTATCTGATAGGGTACGACTGCGGAAGCCGGCAAGACGGCGTACCAAATCCGGCGGTCGGGGCCGTATGACGCAATCTCGGCTTTGATGCTGACTGCATCCTTGCTCTCGGCTTTGCTGCTTCCCGCGTCCCTGCCCGCGGCTTTCACGACGACGCTCTCGACGGCAGCGTCCGTGACGTACCCGAACAGAATCGGAAACGGTCCTTGGATCCCTTTGTCCTTAGGCATGGCCATAAAACTTAGAGCTTCTTCGGTATTTACAGGCTGCCCGTATCCTCCCCCCCAAACCCATTTCCAGCCGCCTAGCCAGGTTTTGCGGACGTATTCGATTTGCAGGTTGGCATTCTCCGCATTTTCCGATCGGTTATAGAACAGAAGCACCCCTCCGTCGGTGTCTGCTTGAAGCAGGGCCTGCCGTTTCTCGTCCCCGCGAAACTTTTGAACGGCTTCTTCCGGCGTTTGCCCGATTGGAATCCTTATCGTACTAGACATTTTTGTTGCTCGCGAGAATTGCCAATCGGCGATTCCGCCCGGTTTATCGTACAGATACGCCAATCCGGCCAGAACAACAACTATCGCCATGACCGCCCCGGCCGACCATCGTATCCATTTCCTTTTTCTTGTTCGAATCGTATGCATGCCGCACCTCCTTCGAGGTTTTACGCTTGCAGGGAAATATTGTTGCGCGAGAGGAGAGGGATAGTGCTTTATGCGTGGTTCGTTCGAGGCTGTAACGGTTGCCGTTCGTTCGAGGCCGTAACGGTTGCCGTGACGCTTATTAGCATGCAAATACCCCATTTCCAGCGCTAACGGTTGCCACGAAGCCTATTGGACTCAAAAGCGGCCCATTCGGACGT
>JAQSXN010000608.1 GCA_029256665.1 Paenibacillus sp. | reverse complement strand
CATATCGACAGGCTGGAGCAGATTCTGCCCGCCGTGAAGCATATCGCGCATAAACATCGCAGCTTGGGCGTCAAGCCGGAGCAATACCCCATCGTGGGGCAGCATCTGCTTGCCGCGATCAAAGAGGTGCTGGGAGACGCTGCGACGGGTGAGATTTTGGGGGCATGGGCCAAGGCGTACGGCGTTATAGCCGATGTGTTTATTAGCGTGGAGCATTCGATGTATCAGGAGGCGGAGACGCAAGAAGGCGGTTGGGCGGATTTCCGTGCTTTTGTCGTCGATAAGAAGGTGGCCGAGAGCGAAGTCATTACGTCCTTCTACCTGCGTCCTCGGGACGGAGGCGGAATCGCGACGTTCGAGCCGGGGCAGTACGTGAGCGTGAAGATGGAGCTGCCCGGAGACGAGCATACGCAGTTGCGCCAGTACAGCTTATCCGATGCGCCAGGCAAACCGTATTACCGCATATCGGTGAAGAAGGAAGCGGCAACCCTCGACCTGCCGGAAGGCAAGGTGTCGGGCGGTCTGCACGGCCTCGTGTCGGAAGGCGACGTATTGTGGCTGTCGGCTCCGGCCGGCGCGTTCAAGCTGGACTTGACGGACGACCGTCCCGTCATGCTGCTGAGCGGCGGCGTCGGTCTGACGCCGATGGTCAGCATGGCAAGCGCGATTGCCGAGCGGCAGCCGGAGCGGCGGGCGGCGTTCGTGCATGCGGCGTTAAACGGCAGAACGCATGCGCTGCGCGAATCCGTTCTGGAGCTGCAGAACAGGGCCGCCGGGTTAACGGCGCACTTCTGCTATGCGGAGCCAACCGATGAGGATCGAGAGCAAGCTCGTTATGACAGGGAAGGCGTCATCGACGCAAGCTGGCTGAAGTCGCTAATGCCCGGTCCTGACGCGGATGTCTATCTGTGCGGACCTGTCCCGTTCATGAAAGCGATGTTCGCGGCCTTGCAATCCATCGGCGTGCCGGAATCGCGGATCCATTACGAGTTTTTTGGCCCTTCGGGGAGCTTAACGCAATAAAGGAGGCTGTCTATTCATTGTGGATGGCAAAACATTTGAGTAAAGCTGATCGTAACGGACTCCACGAACGCTATTTGGTGAAAATGGAGCCTGTTCAAATTGTAACGGACACAGACGACCCTTCTTGCGCCAAAACCACATGGAATGGGCGGAAATGCACCACATAGCGGCATCTAGATCCTTTAGATTTTCAAAATCGCGAAAATGCTGCTCATAGAGGCTCTGAGGTCCGTTAGCGATGGCAGAACGTTTCAGCCCAGTTACCCACAATGAATCGACTGCCTCTAAAGCGCAGCTACTTGGCGGAGCCGGATCTCAGCAAGCGATTGACCGTTTCTCTGCGCAAGCCGATCAGCTGACCGATCTCGTCCTGCGTAAGCAGATCTGCTATGTTTGTCGTCCCCGTGAGACCTGCCAGCCACTCCTGCAGCTTAAACAGCTTTTCCGCCGGAGTCGTTCTGGTCAACTGGTCGATCCGTTGCTGCATGAGACGCAACCGGCTCTGCAGCAACGCCGCGATCTCGAGCGCCTTCTCCGGATGAGCCGCCAGCTCCTCATACCACTCTCGCGAGGGGATCACCTCAAGCTCGCTCGTCGTCAAGGCGATCGCCGTTCCGTGGTAGGGCTGCTCGGAGACGAGCGAGTGATGGGGGATCACCTCGCCGGCAACGATCAAGTTGACGACGATCATATGGCCGTCTTCGTGCACGCGGACGATCTTGAGGAGCCCGCTCTTCAATCGGAAGAGCGGGCCTCTTTCGCCTTGCCGGAACACGGTTTCTCCTTTGTGTACGATCATGCCGCTTCCTAACCTCCCGAACCCGATGATAGTTAGTACCATCATATCCCCTCGGCGTACCGGCGGCAACTCGTCATAGGTTCGTTCGGATTAAACAAGCCGATTAAATCTTGAATTGCGGCAAATAATCCCGGTTAGCCACCAGCAGCTCGTCGCACATGGAGCGAATGTCGTCGAAGGAGAGCTCCGCCGCCGTAAGCGGATCCAGCATGGCCGCGTAGTAGAACGTTTCGCGGTCTCCGCTAAGCGCCGCCTCCATCGTAAGAATCTGCGGGTTGATGTTGGTGCGGTTCAGCGCCGCCAGATGCTCCGGAAGCTCGCCGACATGGCAAGGCGTAATGCCGCTACCGTCCACGAGGCACGGCACCTCGACGCAGACGCGATCCGGCAGATTGGAGATAAAGCCGTCGTTCAGGACGTTGGCGCCGATCTTGTAAGGCCGATCCCGCAGCATGGCTTCCATAATGTAAGAAGCGTATTCATGAGTGCGCGTATGGGAGAGATTCGTGTTATGAATAAACTCCGATTGGGCTTTGCCCCAATATTCCGCCTGCGAGTTGCCCCAGTTCAAATACATATGCGTCTGAATGCCGAAGCGGTCCAGCAGCTCGGGATAGGCGTTCTTGATGAAATAAGGCAAATACTCCGCCGTATGCTGCGACGATTCCGTCACGTAGTAGCCGAATTGCTTCATGATTTCGTAGCGGACTCTGTCGTCATGAGGCTCCCGTGCCGTGCGTTCCAGCGCGCGCCGCTTGATCTCCGGATACAGATCCTTCCCGTCAAGGTGCACGTCAAGCAGCCAGGCTTGATGGTTGATGCCGGCGATCTTCGATTTGACGCCGTCCGGGTCCATGCCGAGGCCGCGCAGCAGATCGGGCACGCAGATTTGCACGCTGTGGCACAGGCCGACCGTTTTGACTGCCGTTTCCCGTTGGATGGCGCCCGTGACGGTAGCCATGGGATTGGTGTAGTTGAGCAACCAGGCG
>JAQSXN010000033.1 GCA_029256665.1 Paenibacillus sp. | reverse complement strand
TTAACCGAATCCAGCAGAAACTGCGCGATGCTTTGGTCGGGATACTTAATCTGATGCGGCACTTCCTTCGGATAGCTGTTCAGCCAGGGACGAATCAGCGGCGCATCCACGGCTGCCGCCTCCGGCTCGGGTGCCGCTGCCTCGGCAAACGGCTTAGACGACTCCGCGGATTGCGGCACGGACTCGGGCGGCGCGGCTGCGGCTTCCGGCTCGGGTGCCGTTTCTTCGGCGGTTAGTGCTGATGACTCCGCGGACTGCTGCGCGGACTCGGTAGGCGCATCTGCAACCTTCGGCTCGGGAGCGGCATCCTCGGCAGACTGCGCACGCGACTCAGCGATCGGTGGCGTCGTCTCGGGCGGCGCTGTGGCCGCCTCCGGCTCGGGAGCCGATTTCGCCGCTAGCGCCGCCGCTGGCGCTTCATCCGCTTGCGGAACAGCGTCATCCGGCTCTGCCGCCTCGGCGGTGCCGACAGCGTCTTCATCATGGTCGAGCGCATCCGGCGCGCCCAGGAACATGGCCGTTTCTTCCTCGGAATCTGCAGCAATCAGGACCGACGATATCTCCTCAGACCCAGGCTCTGCAGCGTCCCGATCCCGCCCAGCCTCCCCAGGCTCGGCAAGTTCGGAAGACGCGACGCCGCCTTGCGCGGCGTCCTCCCGTGCTTCCGGCTCTGCGGGTACAGCTTCAGACGGGTTACTTTGCGAATCGGCTGCGACGCGTGAATCTTCGTTCGGCAATGAATTCTGTGATAGCGGGTTTCCAGGTCTACGCGGTTCCATCGCTGCACTCCCCCTCTACACGACATAGTGCTCACTGCGAATCACGCGGGCCGCGATCCCTCTCTTGAGAGCGATCGTATCCGACAGCGGCGCCCGCATCAGCTTCTTCAAGACGGACAGCTGCATCTGCAGCCCGTCGCCGCGCTCCAAAGCAGAGAGCGCAGTTTTGGCAAGCGATTCGACCTTCTCCATGGCTTCCTGCACGAACACTTCCGTCATGGCTAGCGCAAGCCCGGCCTCGGCCGGCTTCGCTCCCCCGCTTCCGGACAGCATCTTCTTCGTTCGGAGCAGCGCGCTTTCCATCGCGAAGGTTTGAATCATCAAATCCGCTAATACGCATAGCACCTCCTGCTCCTGATCCAGCTTAAGGCCCAGCTTCTGAACGGCAAGACCGCCGATGGCGAGAAACGCCTTTTTGGCTTGCGCCACGCGATACGTTTCCTTGTCGAGCGGCTCCGAGAACGCCGGCATCGGCATCGGCTGCATAAGCTCGCCCATCAGCGCCTGCGTCTTCTCCATAAGAGGCAGCTCGCCTTTCATCGCTTTTTTGAGCAGCGTTCCGGGGATGAGCATGCGGTTGATCTCGTTCGTCCCTTCAAAAATCCGGTTGATCCGCGAATCCCGATATATCCGCTCCACCTTGTACTCGCGGATGTAGCCGTAGCCGCCGTGAATCTGCACGCCTTCGTCAATGACGAAATCAAGCGCTTCCGATGCGAACACCTTCAATATAGAGCATTCGATCGCGTATTCGCTGATCGCTTTGACCGCGCGCGCTCCCGTGTTGCTATCCGCCCCTCCTTCCTGCTCCTCCAGCCCGCTAAGCGTAGAGTCGATGTAACCGGCGATGCGGTACACCATGCTTTCGAGTACGTACGTGCGGATGTTCATGTCCGCCAGCTTGGCGCCGATCAGCGGATACTTCGACAGCTCGCGGCCGAACTGCTTCCGCGTGTTGGCGTAAGCCGATGCGAGCTCGATCGATTCCTTCGACGAACCGAGACAAGCCGCCCCCAGCTTGAATCGCCCGATATTCAGGATGTTGAAAGCGATGAGATGGCCTTTGCCGATCTCGCCGAGCACGTTTTCGACGGGGACATGGACATCCTCGAAGAAGAGCGGGCAGGTCGAAGAGCCCTTGATGCCCATCTTATGCTCCTCCGGACCGATGCTGAACCCCGCCATCTCCCGCTCCACGATAAAGGCCGTAAATTTGTCGCCGTCCACCTTGGCATACACGATGAACACATCCGCGAAACCGGCGTTCGTAATATACAACTTGGAGCCGTTAAGCACGTAAAACCGACCGTCCTCCGTCAGCTTCGCCGTCGTCTTCGCGCCAAGCGCGTCCGAGCCCGATGCCGGCTCGGTCAAGCAATAGGCTGCAATCCGGCTGCCCGTCGCCAGATCGGGGAGGTACTTCGCCTTCTGCTCCGGCGTGCCGAAAAACACGATCGGCAGCGTCCCGATGCCGGTATGGGCGCCGACGGACAGCGCGAACGACGAGGCTCTCGCCATCGTCTCCGCAAGCAATGTCGTGCTGACTTTGTCGAGGCCGATGCCGCCGTACTGCTCCGGCACGTCCGCGCCGAGCAGCCCGAGCTCTCCGGCTTTGCGCATAAGCTGAACCGTCAGCTCGTAATTCAGCGCTTCGATCTCTGCATCGCGAGGCGTCAGCTCCGTCTCCAGAAATTGCTCCGCGGCCTGCGACATCATCCGCTGCTCCTCCGAGAAATCCTCCGGCGTCACGACCGATGCCGGATCGCTCTCCTCTACGACGAACCGCCCGCCGAAACGTATCGTTCCCGTCGTCACGTTCGCATTCCTCCTTTGTTCTGCGTACAGCTTTCACTCCTCGACCATCGCCCGGCAAGCCGTTATCCTACTTAACCCGCCGCCCGCTTACTCCTGCGGATATACCTCGATGACGCCGGCGGCGCCCATGCCGCCGCCGATGCACATCGTGACGACGCCGATGCCGCCTCCCCTGCGCCTAAGCTCATGGATGAGCGACACGGTCAGCTTCGTGCCGGTACAACCAAGCGGATGGCCGAGCGCGATCGCCCCTCCGTTCACGTTCACCCGCTCCGGATCGAGCCCAAGCTCCCGAATGATGGGAACACACTGCGCGGCAAACGCTTCGTTAAGCTCGAATAGATCCACCTGCTCCTTCGTAATGCCGGCCTTCTTAAGCGCCTTTGGCACGGCTTCGATCGGACCGATGCCCATTACCTCCGGCGCGACGCCCGCCACGGCGAAGCCGCGGAACGCCGCAAGCGGCCTTATGCCTAGCTCCTCGGCCTTCTCCCGGCTCATCACGATGACGGCGGCCGCGCCGTCGCTCATCTGGGAGGCATTGCCCGCCGTGACGGTGCCTTCCCTGGCGAAGGACGGCTTGAGCGGCGCGAGCGTCTGCGGCGTTGTTTCCGGTCTTACGCCTTCGTCGACCTGAAAGACGAATGTCTTCTCCCAAGGCCTGCCGGCATCGTTCGTCCCGGAGCGAGTGGCGGTCACCGGGACGATCTCTTCCGCGAAACGCCCCTCCGCAATGGCAGCTGCCGCCTTCCGGTGACTGGCGGCGGCGAATTCGTCCTGCTCCTCGCGCGATACGCCGTACCGGCGCGCCACCTCCTCGGCCGTGTGCCCCATCCCCATGTACACCTCCGGCATGGCGTCCACGATTCCGGGATGCGGCGACAAGCGGAAACCGCTCATCGGCACGTGGCTCATGCTTTCGACGCCGCCGGCGGCGACGACATCCGCTTCGCCTAGCCGGATCCGCTCGGCCGCGTAAGCGATCGACTGCAGCCCCGACGCGCAGAACCGGTTAATCGTCACGGCCGGCGTTGAGACGGGAAGACCGGCATACAGCGATATAATGCGCGCCATGTTCAGCCCTTGCTCGCCTTCCGGCATGGCGCAGCCGATGATGACATCCTCTATGGCCGCTCCGTCCAGCTGCGGCACCCGCGCAAGCGCCCCCTGCAGCGCGGCCTTGCCAAGATCCTCCGCCCGCGTCTCCGCCAGGCTGCCTTTGTTCGCCTTGCCCACCGCCGTCCTCGCGGCCGCGACGATGACCGCATCCCGACCCGACTGCGAGAACGGCGATGACTGCAACGATTGTTCAGCACTCATAGTCAACGCTCCTTTCGTTCGACTTGCTCGTTTGGGCCGGCCTAGGGCCGAGTTTGTCGGTGTCGCCGACAAACTTGCCTGTTTCGGCCGGCCTAGAGCCGAGTTTGTCGGTACCGCCGACAAACTTGCCCGTTTGGGCCGGCCTTGAGCCGAGTTTGTCGGTCACGCCGACAAACCGCCTCCAGCCGGCCGGCCCCCGCTAGTTCCGCAGCGGCTTGCCTTTGGTCAACATGTGGCTCATGCGCTCCTGCGTCTTGCTCTCCCCACACAGACTGAGGAATGCCTCGCACTCCAAGTCGAGCAAATATTGCTCGCTCACCCGCGCGCCCTGCCGCACGTCGCCGCCCGCGAGCACATGCGCCAGCTTGCCTGCGATAAGCGCGTCGTGATCGCTTATGTGGCCGGAGAGCCGCATCGCATGCACGCCCATCGCGAGCACCGCCTTGCCCTCGCGGCCCGCGACGGCGACGCGCTCCTCCTCCGGCGCCGCATACCCCGCGCGGTCCAGCTCCAGCACCAGCCGCTTCGCTTCGGCGATCCTTGCATCCTGGCGCACCAACACGCGATCCTGCGGACGCAGCAGGCCCTGCTTTGCCGCATCGTGGCCGCTCGTGGACGTTCGCGCCAAGGCGATCGTCTCGAACAGCGCGTTGACATGCGGCTGCAAGTCGCCCGGAGACGCCCCCGCACTGCCTTTCGTCGCGGCTGACGATGAAAGTCCCGCCCTCTGCATCGCCATGATCGCGGCTTCCTTGCAGCCTCCGCCGGCCGGGATAAGCCCGACGCCGGTCTCGACGAGTCCGAAGTACGTCTCCGGCGACAGCAGGATGACGTCCGCCGGCAAACAAGCTTCGACGCCGCCGCCAAGCGTCATGCGGTGCGGCGCGGCCACGACGGGCCGATCCAGCCGTTTGAGCCGGAGCATGCTGTCCTGGAAGAAGCGGATAATATCCTCTACTTCCTCCCACTCGCCCGCCTGAGCCTCCATGAGCAGCAGCATCAGATTGGCGCCCACGCAGAAGTTGCGGCCTTCGTTCGCGAGGACGAGCCCTCTCCAATTGCGAGATACTTCCGCCGAGCTCTGCCGGATCGCGGACAGGATATCCCCGCCGATCGCGTTGTTCGGCGAATGGAATTCGAGGCAGACGACATCGTCCCCGATGTCGATCAAGCTGGCGCCGGACGTGCCGAGCACCGTTCGTCCATCTTCTTTTAACGCGGCCAATGAAATGACGTCCTCCTCCTGCCGCTCCTCCCGCAATCCCCCACCGGAAACGAAGAACCGCTTCTGCTCCGAGATCCGGTAGAACGACGAGTTCCCCGCTGCAAGCCAAGCCTCCACCCACTCCGGAATGGACTCGCCTTCTTCACTCATTCTGGCCACGGACGACCGCAGACCGATGGCGTCCCACAGCTCGAACGGGCCCAGCTCCCAATTGAAGCCCCATTTCATCGCGCGGTCGATGTCGACGACCGATTCCGCGATGACGCCTACTTGAAACGCGGCGTACAACAACGTCTGCTTCACGGTCGACCAAGCAAATTGGGCATAACGGTCTTGCGGATTCGCGCCCAGCAGAGCTTTCGCTTTCGCCGCGGCGCCCTTGGCCGCTTTGGCGGCGTCAAGAACAGGCGAGGACACCTTCACCTGCGGCCCGTACTCCAGCGTTCCGAAACGAAGCGATTCGATTCGGCTGCGGCCGTCCGCGTCCTTCCGTTTCCGGTAGAAGCCGGAGCCGCTTTTCTCGCCGAGCCTGCCCATCCCAACCAACTCTTCGAGCACCTGCGGCCTGGCGAAAATATCCCGCTCCGCTTCATCCTCGCTGCGTTCCCTGACGTTGTCGACGACATGCAGCAGCGTGTCGAGGCCGACGAGATCCAGCATGCGGAACGTCGCGGTTTTCGGACGGCCCATGGCGGGTCCGGTAAGCGCATCCGCCTCCTCGACCGTCAGCCCGAAGCGGATCGTGTCCGCAAGCGTGACCAGCATGCCGTACGTGCCGATCCGGTTCGCGATAAAATTCGGCGTATCCCTCGCGACGACGACGCCCTTGCCCAGCCGGCTCACGCACAGCTCGCCCAGCAGCTCCGTCACCTCGGGAGCCGTGTCCTCCGTGGGCACGATCTCGACAAGCTTCATGTAACGCGGCGGGTTAAAGAAATGCGTCGCCGCAAAATGCTCCCGAAACTCCTTGCTTCTTCCCTCCGCCATCGCAGCCACGGACAATCCCGACGTGTTCGTCGTCACGAGCGTGCCCGGCCTGCGGGCCGATTCGATCGCCGCGAGCACCTCTCTCTTGACGTCGAGCCGCTCCACGACCGCTTCCACGATCCAGTCGGTATCGCCGAGCAAGGAGAGGTCGTCTGTCAGATTGCCTGGCCTGATCCGGGACGTCCAAGCCGAGTCGTACAGCGGTGCAGGCTGGCTCTTCGCCATTCCCGCGACGGCTCCCTCCGCCAGACGGTTGCGGACCGCGGGATCGTCCAGCGTCAGCCCTTTCCGCTCCTCCGCTTCCGTAAGCGTCCTGGGGACAACGTCGAGCAACAGCACCCGCATGCCCGAGTTGGCCAGATGGGCGGCAATGCCCGCCCCCATGACGCCCGAGCCGATGACGGCCGCGGACCGGACGGATGCCGCGGTTCTCCTTTGAGTCATTCGAATCGACATCGCTAGCGTTCACCTTCCTTTATGGATGTTCTTCTCGTCTTGCCCGTTCTGCCCGTTGCCCGCGCTTGCGCTGCATCTGCTACTCGCCGAACACGCTCTCCGCCAGCAGCTCCGCCACGTCCCTTGCTTCGACTTCCTCGTCGGCGGACAGGAATCGCAGTCCGTCCTCCATCATCGTGAGGCAGTACGGACAGGCGGAGCTGATGACGGACGGCTTCACCTCCAGCGCCTGCGCCGTCCGGGCATAGTTGATCCTCGTGCCGGAATGCTCCTCCATCCACATAAGCCCGCCGCCGGCTCCGCAGCACATGCCCTGCGCGCCCGATCTCTCCATCTCCCGCACCGTAACGCCCGGGATAGCCCGTAGCAAGCTGCGCGGCGCTTCATACGAATTGTTGTAGCGTCCCATATAACAAGAATCGTGAATCGTCACTTGCTCCTCCACCGCAAAAGTCGCCCGGAGCTTCCGTTCCGCGACAAGCCGAGCGAGCAGCTCCGTATGATGCTCGACCCGCACGTCGCCAGGCAATCCGAAGTCCGGATATTCGTTCTTGAACGTGTTAAACGTATGCGGGCATACCGTCACGATATGACGGATGCCGTACTTTTCGAAGGTCGCGACATTCTCCCTGCACAGCTCCTGGAACAGCAGCTCGTTGCCGATCCGCCTGGCCGTATCGCCCGAACTTTTCTCCTCGTTGCCGAGCGTGGCGAAGTCGACGCCTGCATGCGCGAGCAAACGGATGACGTCGAATAATACCTTGCGGCTTCGCGTATCGTAAGCCCCCATGGAACCGGCCCAGATCAGCAGCGACGGCGGCTGCTCGCCGCGCCGCTTCCGCTCCGCCATCGTGTCGACCCGTATGCCCGTGCGGCTGTAACACTCCTCGATCCAGGCCGCCCGCTCCGCCCTCGGGAGCCCCCACGGATTGCTCTGGCGCTCGATGTTCTGCAGCGCGCGTTGCCCGTCGTTCGGAAGCCGGCCTTCCATCAGCACGAGATGTCTTCGCATGTCGATGATTTTGTCCACGTGCTCGTTGCCGACCGGACATTGCTCCTCGCAGTTCCGGCAAGTCGTGCAGGCCCACAGCTCATCCTCCGTCATGACGTCGCCGATCAGCTCCAGCTCTTCGGCCTTCGCCCCGTCGCGACGCGTCCAGCCCGCCTTCTGCACTTCCATCGTCGGCGCGATGTTCGTCCGGTACGCGGCAAGGGGCTCGGCCTCGCTGCTCCCCTGCTCCCAGTCCGGCATGACCGCGCCCATTACGTGCGCGCTCGGCTCCGCGGTCCGGTATATCAGACTTCCGGGGAGCCACGGCGACTTGGACGTAATGGCCGCGCCTTTCTCCGTCAGGTGGTCGCGCAGCTTGACGATCAGATGCATCGGCGACAGCAGCTTGCCGGTACTGGAGGCCGGGCACACGTTCGTGCAGCGCCCGCATTCGACGCAGGCATACAGATCCAGCATCTGCTTCCGGTTAAAATGCTCGATCTTCCCCACGCCGAACGACTCCGCCTCTTCGTTCTCCAGATCGAGCGGAACCAGCCGTCCCGGCGGCGTATTGCGGCGGAACCAAATGTTGACGGGCGCCGTGATGAGATGAAAGTGTTTGGACTGCGGCACGTACACCAGAAAGCTGAGCAAGATAATCAGATGCAGCCACCAAAACACCTCGAATCCCGCGTGCGCCAGCCAGTCTCCGCGTTCGACCGCTCTAGCCAGCAGCTCCGATGCCGGTCCGCTGATCGGCGCGTATTTTCCTTCCACTACGTGAGCCGCGGATAACCGCTCGAAGGTCAGCGACAGCAAGATCGACGCCATCAGACCGCCGATGAACCAAAGCACGATGGACGGTTTGAGGTCCCTTTTGAGCCTGGGCAGCTTCTCGCCGTACCGCCTATACCCGCCGTAGATGACGGCAAGCAGCACCAGAAACACCGTCGCCTCCTGAAGCCAGGAGAACGGACCGTAGAACGGGATCGGCAACGCGTCTCCGCCGCTTAGACCTTTCCAGATAAGATCGAGCGCTCCGAACTGCAACATGATGAAGCCGTAAAAATAAACCAAATGCATCACGCCGCTCCGCCAGTCGTTCAATAGGCGTCTATGGCCGAATACCTCGCTCCCAAGCCCCGTGCCGCCGCTTTTCCGGTAACGTATGCTCCTTCGCCTTGCCGATTCCGCTATTGCGGCCGGATTGTAGCTTTCGTAAGAACCGCCATTCCCGCCGGTTGGCACCGCTTGCTCGCTTCCCTTGCCGAGGTCTGCGCCTGCGCTGTCCGAGCTTTTGCCTTCTGCGGCTTTCTTCGGACGATGCCGCTCGAATACGGCCGGCGCGCCTAGCCGCATATAGCCGATCCTTCGCCAAACGACCGTCGCGAACATCCAGATCGCCGCCGCTATCAGCGCCGCGAACAGCAGCCATCTTGCCCACATCCCGTAAGCTCCGCCTTCTGCCAGGATGGCCGCGAATGCTTTTGCCTCCGCCGCCGCGACGTTTAGCCCTGTAGCAGTAGGGACTGTCGTCCATTGCCATGCCACTGGTCAGCCCTCCCTTGTCGAACCGCATCCATCCGCCGCCCCTCACCTGCGGACATTCATTGTTGGGACAAGCCTATAAAACGCTTTCATTTTGAGCCGCGGTGCTCCATTTATATGAACGTAAGGCGGCGAACATGCTTTTTTCGCCATGGTATCGCGGGGTATAAAGCGGGAGACGACATCATATGGTAGCACTGATGGACAGTGGGTCGCGGCAGGCAAGAACGAAATTCAAGCTCGCAAGGGAGGCTGCTATGGAAACAATCGTGGTGCTGCTCAAACAAACCTTCGACACCGAGGAAAAAATAACCGTTACCCCGCAAGGCGTCGAAGAACGGGATGCCAAGCTTGTCATTAACCCCTACGACGAATACGCGCTCGAGGAGGCGCTGCGGCTAAAAGAGCGCTCCGGCGGCAGCGTCGTCGTCGTCACTTGCGGGCCCGAGCGCGCGCAGGAGGCGCTGCGCACGGCGCTCGCCGTCGGCGCGGACGAGGCCATCCGCATCGACTCCGCCGGCCTTGACGGCGACAGCCACGCGTTGTCCGCCGCGCTGGCGGCCGCGATCGCTCCCCTCGCGCCGGATCTGCTGCTCGCCGGCTTGTTCGCGGTCGACAGCGGCTCCGGCAGCGTTGCCCTTCAGGTCGCCGAGCGGCTTGGGCTGCCGCATGCGTCGGCGGCCGTCAAGCTCTCCGTCGGCAGCTCGGCGGAGCTTGGCGTCGACCCCGTCGCCAGCGCCGCGCTGGTCGCACTCGTGGAGCGCGACGTCGAAGGCGACACGGAGACGGTCGCGTTGCCGCTGCCGGCGCTTATAACGGCGCAGCAAGGGCTCAACGAGCCGCGATACCCGTCGCTGCCGGGCATCATGAAGGCCAAGCGCAAGCCGCTTCGCGTCGTTGCGCTCGAAGAGCTTGGCCTCGGCGGCGACGGCGCCGGGCTGGCGCGCACGCGCCGGACCTCCCTCGCTCCTCCGCCGCCACGCGCGGCGGGCAAAAGGATCGGCGGCACGGCCGCGGAGCAAGCCTCCGGCCTCGTCAAGCTGCTGCAGGACGAGGCGAAGGTGTTGTAGCGCTGGCGGCGCGGCAGGGCGCGGCGACGCAATTGCCGAGCTCGGCGTCGGCAAGTCACATCGGCGTGATTGTCGAACTCGGCAACGGCATAGGCGGCAAAGGGGGATGGCGCGATTGTCGAGTTCGGTCTCGTCGGTAAGGCGCGGCGGTGTGATTGTCGAGCTCGGCATAGACAGCCCTCCCCCCCGCGCCTCGTACGCAGGGAAACGAATCGACAGCTCGGAATGGGAGTTAGCTAGCTGGTGCAAGTAGAACAATACGGATGCTAGTAAACAAACAAATATTGAGCTATCAGAAGTAGCTTTTGCCGGGTATGGTCGGTTTTAACGACTGTGGAGTAATTTCGAGTTGCTATTGCGAGCTATGGGCGGTTATTACTTCTATGGGGTGGTTATTACTTCGATGGGGCGGTTATTACTTCTATGGGGTGGTTCGAGGTTACTTTTTCGAGCCATGGCGCTAATACGTCCTTGCCGCTTTTTTCGAGTTACTTTTGCCGGTCATAGACGGTCTGCCGACTATGGCGGGATCGGGGATACATTGGAGAGGAGTGCGACTTATGAGCAGAACGGTACTAATTTACGCGGAGCGGCGAGACGGCGCGCTGAGGCGCGTAGCGCTTGAGGCGCTCGGCGCAGCCAGACTCCTTGCGGGCGACGACGGCAGCGTGCATGCCGTCATCGCCAGCTCTGGCGGCGCGGCCGACGATGCCGCCGAGCTAATCGCCCGAGGGGCGGACATCGTGCATGTCGCCGATGACCCGGCCCTCCTCGGCTACACGCCGGAGGCTTACGCCGCGGTGCTGAACGCGGCGATGGCCGCCGTGCAGCCGGATGCGCTGCTGCTCGGCCATACCTCGGCGGGGCGCGAGCTTGCCCCGCGCGTGGCCGCGGCCCATGGCGCCGGCCACATCGCCGATGTCATTGCCATCGAGCCTTCGGCTGGCGGCGATATCGGTTTTGTCCGCCCGCTCTACGCCGGCAAGGCGTTCGAGCGGCGTAGCTTCGAGCCGGGCCACCCGTGGATCGTCACGGTGCGCCCGAACAATCTCCCGCCGGCGGAACCGCTGGACGCCGGCGACAGGAGCGGCGCCGTCACCGAGCTGCCCTTCTCGGTGCCGCCGCTATTGACGGCGGTGCGCGGCGTAGTCCGCCGCACCGCCGGAGGCATGGACCTCGCCGAAGCCGACATCGTCGTGTCCGGCGGCAGGGGCGTGCGCAGCGCGGCGGGCTTCGAGCCGCTGCATGCGCTGGCCGCGGCGCTCGGCGGCGCGGTAGGCGCTTCGCGCGCCGCTTGCGACGCCGGCTATTGCGACTATGCCCTCCAGATCGGGCAGACCGGCAAAGTCGTGACGCCGCAGCTCTACATCGCCTGCGGCATAAGCGGCGCCATCCAGCACCTGGCCGGCATGAGCCAGTCGCGAACGATCGTCGCCATCAACAAGGATCCCGACGCGCCGATCTTCGCCATCGCCGATTACGGCATCGTCGGGGATCTGTTCGAGGTCGTTCCGCTGCTCACCGCGGAGGTGCAACGCGCCCGCTCCGCAGGCTAATCATTTGCCTTAAAATAAAAAACAACACACAATACCCGCCAAAGTCGCCCGAATGCACCACCGAGTGTAAAAAATAACACACAATACCCGCCAAAGCCGGCCAAACGCACCAACGAGTTTAAAAAAAGCACCCAATGACCGCCAAGGCTTGCGTCTAATATGCTCAAAAGGGCTGCCATCCCAAGTTGTCGCAGACAACTTGCCGATGGCAGCCCTATTTGTATGCTTGTCCTTGACTCTTCTCAGCGAATTTTACGGCCACACCGACAAACTCGCCAGAAAAGCTGCGTTTCGAGAGCAGTATGTCGGTCCCGCCGACAAACTCGCCAGAAAAGCTGCGTTTCGAGAGCAGTTTGACGCTCACACCGACAAACTCGCCTCCCGCTCTGCATGCATGCGGCCCGCTAGTTTACGCGAAATCCGGCATCCGGATTTCCATGACGCAGTCCGGCGCTTCGTAGAAGTCGTCCCGCACCGCGTTGGTGACGGGATAGGAGCGCATCAGGTAGCTCTCCATCGCCTCCAAGTGCTTGCGGAGCTTGCCGAACTCCGTCATCTTGGGATTCAGCCAGTCTTCCATCCCCTCTTCGTCGAGAATGACGGGCACGCGGGGCTGCCATACGGACATGGTTCCCGAAGCCGCCGCTGTCACCATCGTGAACGCGCGGACTTCCTCCCTGCCGTTGACATGCCGCCAACAATCAAAAATGCCGGCAATGCCGAGCAGCGGCTGATTCGGCACGATGGTGTGCATGACGCGCGGGTCGCGCTCCTGGCCGAACGTCTTCTGCCCGTAGAAGCCGCTGCACGGGATGATGCAGCGTTGGCGCCGCAGCATCCGGTCCAGAAACGGCTTCTCGGCTAACGTCGCGTGGTCGGTATTGACCGAATCCTTCGCCCAGAACGGAAACAATCCCCATCTGGCATCCTGCAGCACCCTTTGATCGTGTCTGTCGTTCATAATGATCGTGACGTCCTGGGTCGGTGTAATGTTAAAGCGGCCCTTATGCCCCTTCATGTTTTTGCTAACCTGGAATTTGTCCATCAGTTCGCCAATCTCCGCCGTCAACGAAAACCGTTCAATCATCGCATTCGCTCCCTCTCTAGTTGCACGATTAATTGAATACAGTTTTCGTTATGAAGTTGGAAATTATACGCAACGCAGGTAATTAGCTGCATCAACATTTCACGGAGCATAGGATGCGGCTCGTTAATAATCGGCCAAAGCCCGGCCTAGTCGGGCCGATATCATCCGCTCTTAATATCTCCATTTTCCGTCAACCGCACATT
>JAQSXN010000607.1 GCA_029256665.1 Paenibacillus sp. | reverse complement strand
ACGGTGGCCGGCATTGCCGAAGAAACAATTAAGCGCATGACGGAAGCTTACGGAACTCGACCCGAGCATGTATTAGCCGCGATCGGCCCTTCGATCGGAGGCTGTTGCTACGAGGTCGATGGCCAAGTGATCGCGGAGATCGAGCGTATCATAGGCGAGCTAGGGCTGGATACGGCTGCGGCTGCTAGATGCTTCATGCCGGATCCTGCCGGCAAAGCCCGAATCGACTTGAAAGAAATAAACCGACAGATTATGATAAAAGCAGGAATTTTGACGAGTCGTATCGAAATAACCAAGTGGTGTACAGGATGCGAGGTTGATTTGTTTTTCTCCCATCGCATGGAAAACGGCAAGACGGGCCGAATGGCCAGCTGGATCGGATTGGCGGAAAGGTGATAGTCAGACATGTCCATACAGGATCGCATACAACAGGTTGAACGGAGAATAGAGGCGGCGTGCCTCCGTTCCGGTCGCAGCAGAGACGAGATCGGCATCGTCGCGGTAACCAAATACGTATCGCTTGAGCGGACGAAGGAAGCGTTCGAAAACGGTCTTCGCCAATTAGGCGAGAATCGCTGGCAGGATGCTGAACCCAAATGGCGCGCGCTCGGAGGAGATGAAGCGCGAGAAGAAGCGGTCGGCCGGCCGATTTGGCATTTTATCGGTTCGCTGCAGAGCCGCAAGGCTAAAGATGTGATCGGAAAGTTCGAGTACATCCATTCGCTGGACAGGCTGTCGCTCGCGGAAGCCATCCACAAGCAAGCCGTGCGGCTTGGCTTGCATGTATCGTGCTTCGTACAGGTCAACGTGTCCGGCGAGGATAGCAAGCACGGGATCGGGCCTGGTGAGCTTCATACCTTCTTGGAGTCGTTGCGCGCATATCCATCCATTAAGCCCATAGGTCTAATGACGATGGCGCCGCACGAGGCGGAAGCGGAAGCGACAAGACCCGTGTTCCGCCGGTTGCGGGAATTAAGAGATGAAGCGCGGGCTGCCAAGGCGGCCTCCGAAGATTTTATCCATTTATCCATGGGGATGTCCGGAGACTTCGAGGTGGCGATCGAGGAAGGCGCAACCTGGATCAGGCTGGGTAGTATTCTAGTAGGCAAAGAGGAGGATGAACAATGAGCGTGATGAACCGATTCATGAATTTTCTCGGATTGCAGGAGGAAGAAGAAGTCGTGGAGAGGGAACGGGTCTTGCAAAACGATGAACAAGAACCTGAAACCTCGCCCTTCGAAGCACGTAGAAACAACAGGAACGGCGCTGCTCCGGCGGCGGCCAGCGGAGGCGGCAGCAACGTCGTCAGCATTCATTCGCAGAAGAATGTGCGCGTCGTGTTAAGCGAGCCTCGTTCTTACGACGAAGCGCAAGAGATCGCGGATCATCTCCGTTCCCGCCGCGCCGTTATCGTCAATCTGCAGCGCGTTCGGAGCGATCTGGCGCTGCGCATTGTTGATTTCCTAAGCGGTACGGTATACGCTTTAAACGGCAGCATCTCGAAGCTTGGACCGAATATCTTCTTGTGCACGCCGGATTCGGTAGAAATTCAAGGAGCCATCACGGAAATGCTCGCCGAAGAGAACGATTACACTAGAATGAGGTGACCTTGAGTTGGAATTGGAGATTATAGTCGTTGATTTTATTAGCATCGTATTGCAGATTTACAGCTATCTGATTATCGGATACGTCTTGCTTTCCTGGTTCCCTAACGCGCGGGAAAGCTTTATCGGACAGTTTCTGGGCAAGATCGTAGAGCCGTACATCGGCATCTTCCGCAGATTTATCCCGCCGATCGGCGGCGTGCTGGATTTGTCGCCGATCATCGCCCTGCTGGCGCTGAATTTTGTGACGCGCGGCTTGATCGCGGTCGTTATGTTCCTGTTATGAAAGGGTTGACACGATGGTCATGAAACCCTCTATATATGAACATTTCCACCCGGACGAGAAAGTTTTTGTCGACCGGGCCGCGGAATGGGTCGAACGGTCCGCACAGCTGCACGAGCTGAAGCGGACCGATTTTTTGGACCCCAGACAAATCCGGATCGTATCGATGCTCGCGAATCGCAATCCCGACGTCACCATCCGGCTGGATGGCGGATATGATGACGCGGAACGCCGCCGGGCCATGATAGCACCCGATTACCGCAGCTTGGATCACGAGTCTGCGGGCATTGCCGTGCTTGCGGTTCATGCGCCGGGCAACGGTGTTCTTGAGCTCGATCACGGGGATTTTCTCGGGGCGCTACTGGGTCTTGGCATCAAGCGAGACCGGATTGGAGACATCCACGTCCACGATTCATGCGCGCATATAATCGTAACGGACGAAATGGCCGATTATTTGAATATACACCTCAGACAAGTGCATCGTTTATCCGTATTAACCGATATTCTTCCGATCGAGCAGCTTCAAGTCGTCCCGACAAAGCTCGAGGAGATGAGTCTGACGGTCGCATCCATGCGGTTGGACGGCATTGCCAGCGATGTCTACCGAGTCAGCCGCGCCAAAATCGTAGACCCGATCAAGGCGGGGCGCTGCAAGGTGAATTGGAAGCCCGAAGAGGATCCATCCGCGCAGTTGAAGGAAAGCGACGTCGTTTCGTTCAAGGGTCTGGGCAGATTCAAGCTGCTAGAAGTGGACGGCGTGACCAAAAAGGGAAGAATTCGCGTGAAGATAGGGAAATACATAGGGTAAAAACGGGCCAAACGATCTTGAGGTTTACCAGGATCGTTTGGCCATTTTGTATCAATTCCGTCCAACCTTTCGGCTGGCTAGGGGGAATTACGATGACCAAACGGAACGAACGAAACCGAATCCGAGAGCTG
>JAQSXN010000032.1 GCA_029256665.1 Paenibacillus sp. | reverse complement strand
AAGTGTCGTCACTTTTTATTGCTGAAATTCCATCCTGACGCTATCCGGCTCGTAGACCGGAACGATACCAATCGTCACGCCCTGCATTTGGAATTCCAACGTTCCTCTTTCGCCAAGCGCATATCCCGTCGATAACGGATCGATCAACGTCAACTTCGTATGAATCGTCGATTGTTCTCCTTCTTGCAGCGGATAGCGGAAGGAACCTCCAAGCGCGTACGGATAGCCGGCAATGGCCTCGCCCTTTTCCGCGACGGTTTGAAGCGGGAAATGTTCAAAGCCCCAGTCGAGCAAATGGCTGTGATCGTTCCAATCGTCGCCGTCGTTGATCGTAACCGCGGCCAGTTGCTGACCGCCACGGGTCGCCGAGCTGACAAGGCACCGGAAAGACTTTTTCGTATACCCGGTTTTGACGCCGTCCGCGCCTTCGTATAGCGTCAGCATTTTATTTTTGTTCTTCCAGGCATAATTCCAACTATCATGCGGATTCGGCACTTGCTTTACCTTCGTTCGCACGATTTCGGCAAAGGCCTGATTACGAAGCGCGTAGGCCGACAGCTTGGCCAGATCGTTGGCCGAAGAATAATGCCCTTCCTCATCAAGGCCATGGGGATTTTTGAACGAGCTGTTCGTCAGACCTATAAATGCAGCTTTCTCGTTCATCAAATGAACGAATCCCGCCTCCGAGCCGCCGACATGCTCGGCGATGGCCGTTGCCGCATCGTTGCCGGAGCGCAGCATAAGCCCGTACAACATATTATGCAGCGTCATTTCTTCGCCAAGCTGCAGATAGATGGATGATCCTTCCTTGCCTACCGCCCGTTTTGGCGTCTTGACGACATCGGTTAACCGGCCGTGCTCGATCGCGACGATGGCTGTCATGATCTTGGTCAAGCTGGCGATGCGCATTGGCGTATCTCCATTGCTGCTATACAGCAACCGCCCGGAGGTTACGTCGATTAACGCCGCCGCCCTCGCGTTGGTTCCGATCGACGGAGCCGCGCTTACCGCGTTTGTTGGCAGTATAACCGGCAGCACAAGCGCGGCGCTGGCGATCAACGCGAAGGCAAATCGTAATGTCCTCCGTAATGAATCTTTCATAGTTGCGATGACTCCTCTCGTTGCGAACGCTAAGATGCCGTTATGGACGGCGTCCTTCCTCGTGATAGTATATGCTTGTACGGGGCCGCGTAGACGAGCCATATGGCGTTAAAAATAGAAAAACTGCCCTTGCGGGCAGTCCGTCATTTCTATGAGGGTTAACCGTTATACTGCGTAGTGTCCTGGACTTCGTCCAGAATCGAAGCCGATTCCACGAAATCGGCAGATCCGGACACCGAGCTGTTCTTTTTCACCATCGTTTGAATTTTGTCGAATACGCCAGGCGCGGAATCGATGATACGCTCCATCAGATGCGTCTGATTGTCGAGCGGAACGATCTTCACGCCCTGCGTGCCGACGACGAGGAATGCGATCGGCGTTATCGATACGCCTCCGCCGCTGCCTCCGCCGAATGGCATTGCCACGTGCGCGTTGTGCGCATCTTTGGCGCCTCCATTATGATGTTGATCCGAAGAATCGATGCGAATGTCGCTGCCTCCGGCCACGAAGCCGAAGCCCACCTTGGAAATCGGCATAATAATGCTGCCGTCCGGCGTCTGAACCGGATCCCCTACGATTGTATTGACGTCGACCATTTCCTTGATATTTTCCATTGCGGTTTGCATTAGGCCTTGGATAGGATGTTCTGCCATGCTTTAACGCCTCCTTTCGTTTTCTTGACGCGGAGCAGAAGCTGCAATCCGGCAAGAATAGCATAACCGAACCGGATTTGGGCTATGCACGACCATTCGGTCGCGAATGCCGATCGGTTAAAGATAGGCTGTACCTCCATGACCGGTTCCGTCTTCACTTGAACGAATTGGGAGAGGACGCCAAGCACGGAGGATTGCACCGACCAGATGACGCCGGTCGCCATCGCCGTCCACATGGCGTCGCCAGTGCCTATGGAGGTCGTCCATCTCCATCGGGTAAGCTCCACTTTGGTCATCGTTTTTTTTAGCCATCCCGTCAGATCTTTCGTGAGCGTCAGCACCTGCTTCATTTTGTCAAGCAGAGTAACGACCTTCTCCGGGTTGATCTCGTCATTGTATTCTTTCCATGAATCGATCCCCGCGTTTTTAGTGCTGACTTCCTCTTGCATCTTGATGGACAGCCCTTCGATGCTCGCAAACGGAATTTCATATTTAAACTTCAGCAAGCCGAATAACGCCTGGATCCGGACTTCCGCGTCATCGTTGCTGCCGATTCTTCTGACATGCCCGTTAATGATCACCTGGGAGGAACATGCCGTCGCGATCAGCAAAACAAAAAAAAGTCCGCCCGCCAATATCCAGCCATACGGGTGAGAAAACATGCTTTCGTTCCTCCGTTCCCAATTATAGGCTGAACATAGTATTGGCTTGAGCGGCTCTAGTTCATACTTTAATCTTCTTTAATTTCTTCGATCGTCATTTGACGTCCATCCAGTCGCTCGAACAAGAGCTGCGTTTGCTCGTCGAGCGCGTCGTCGATGTCGACATGTTTGGGCTCCGGCAACTCTTTGATCGACGGCAATCCGAAATAATCGAGAAATGATTTCGTCGTTCCGTACAGAATCGGCCGTCCGATCGCTTCCGCTCTGCCGACTTCTTCAATCAAATCCTTCGAGACGAGCGACTGGATCGCCCGATCGCTCTTGACTCCCCGAATTTCCTCGATATCGATTCGGGTAATCGGTTGACGGTACGCGACGATGGACAACGTCTCCAGCGCCGCTTGGGAAAGCTGCGAGCGCGTAGGGGTGTACGCCATGCGTTCAAAATAAGGCGCATGCTCCGGGTGAGTAGTCATCCGGAATGAGGCCGCAACCTCCGTAATTTGGACGCCGCGTTCCTCGCGCTCCAGATCGCGCTGCAGATCGTATACGAGCTCCGCGGCGTAGTCCGCATCCAGCTGCATAATATCGGCGAGCTGGCGTTTCGTTAATCCTTCGTCCCCCGCCATAAAGAGCAATCCTTCAATAATCGACTTCAACTTCTGAAATTCCATCGCCGTTAGCTTCTCCTCTCCAGTGAATGACGATGTCGTCGAAGAGTCCATGCTGGAAGCAACGGATATGCTTCATCTTCATGAGCTCCAATATCGCCAGGAAGGTGACGACGATTTCGTGCTTATCCATATTTTCCCTAATCAACTTGGAGAACCGGACCGTCTCGAACTGCCGCAGCACGTCGACGATATCCCGAATCCGATCCTTGACCGATATTTCGTCCCGATGCACGGTGGCAATGACGTTACGCCTCGCCGCCTTGCGCAGCGCCCTCTGGAACGCGGCGACAAGATCGGAGACATGAAGCCCCTCGAGCGGATTCACTTTCTCCTCGAGCAGGA
This sequence comes from Paenibacillus sp., assembly GCA_029256665.1. Classification (GTDB taxonomy): domain Bacteria; phylum Bacillota; class Bacilli; order Paenibacillales; family Paenibacillaceae; genus Pristimantibacillus. The sequence goes on along the minus strand of JAQSXN010000032.1, from coordinate 9,733 downwards.
ACGGCGTCATATCCTCCGGTTCCCTGGAGAAGACCAGGCTGCGTTCGAATTCCTTTTCCCGCAGCTGCTCCGCGATCACCTTGAACCTTTTGTATTCGAGCAGCTTCTGAATGAGCTCTTCTCTCGAATCGATGCCGTCGTCCTCGTACCAATCTCCGTAATCCTCTTCGAACACCGGCGGCTTCGGCAGCAGCTGCTTGCTCTTGATCGCAAGCAGCGTTGCCGCCATCACAAGGAACTCGCTGGTCACGTCGAGCTCGAGCTCCTTCATGGCATCGAGATATTCCATGTACTGAATCGTTATTTCGCTGATGGATATCTCGTGGATGTCGATCTCCGCTTTATCGATGAGATGAAGCAGCAGATCCAGAGGTCCTTCAAACGATTCAAGCTTGTAAAGCACAGACACTCGCGCGACCTCCCAATGTTCTGAAGCTGTATTTCGTATTTCGTTACCCTTGCAGCTGTTTCGTCAAATTCGCCATCTCGACTGCGCTTACGGCCGCTTCGTAGCCCTTGTTGCCGGCTTTCGTGCCCGCGCGTTCGATCGCTTGTTCGATGGAGTCGACGGTCAATACGCCGAAGATCGTAGGAACGCCTGTTTTAAGCGCGATGGAGGCCACTCCTTTGGCGGCTTCGTTGCATACATAATCAAAGTGCGGCGTTGATCCCCTAATGACGGCGCCAAGCGTAATGACGGCATCGTATTTGCCGCTTTCGGCCATCTTCTGAGCGATCAGCGGGATTTCGAATGCGCCCGGCACCCAAGCGACTTCCACGTCATCGTCATTGGCTCCGTGCCGCTTGAACGCGTCGAGCGCTCCGCTTAGCAGCTTGCCGCTGATAAACTCGTTGAATCTGCCGACCACTACCCCGTACTTCAATCCTTGCGATACTAAATGTCCTTCGTATACTTTTGCCATTGCTATCTCTTCCTCTCCGTTTATGTTAGATCAGGTGTTTTTTGCGCTCGGCTTTCGATCTTTACGTTTGTTCATTTGCCGGTTGCTGCTCCAACTGCTCCAGCGCTTCCGGCCGAAGCAGATGGCCCAGCTTCGTGCGTTTCGTGCGCAAATAATTGCGATTGCTGTCGTTGGCTTCCATCTGGATCGGAACCCGTTCAACCACCTCGATGCCGTAACCCTCCAAACCGCGGATTTTGCGCGGGTTATTGGTGAGCAGACGCATCTTGCTGATGCCTAGATCCTTTAGAATTTGGGCGCCGATGCCGTATTCGCGCAAATCGGGGGCAAAGCCGAGCTTAATGTTCGCTTCGACCGTGTCGAGTCCTTGTTCTTGCAGCGCGTAAGCCTTCAGCTTGTTGATCAGGCCGATCCCTCTGCCTTCTTGACGCATGTAGAGCAAGACGCCGCTTCCCGCTTCGTCGATTTGCTTAAGGGCTGCTTCCAACTGAGGCCCGCAATCGCAGCGATGCGAGTGGAACACGTCGCCCGTCAGGCATTCGGAATGGACTCGCACGAGCAAAGGCTCGCCAGGCTTGATCTCGCCTTTCACCAATGCGACATGCTCCTTGTCGTCCACTTGGTTCGTATAGGCGATGGCTCGGAATTCGCCGAAGTCCGTTGGCAGCCGAACGTCGACTACGCGATCAACCAGTTTATCCTTTTCGTTGCGGTATCGGATCAGCTCTTGAATCGTAATCAGCTTTAGGCCATGCTTTCGCTTGAATTCCTCGAGATCCGGCAAGCGCGCCATCGTCCCGTCTTCTTTGATGACCTCGCAGATGACGGCAGCCGGGCTTGCGCCGCAGAGCGCGGCAAGATCGATCGCCGCTTCGGTGTGGCCCGCGCGGCGCAGCACGCCGCCGTCTTTGGCGATCAACGGAAAGATATGTCCGGGTCTGCGGAAGTCGGCCGCTTTGGCCGCGGGATCGATCAACGCCTTAACGGACAGCGAGCGCTCATAGGCCGAGATGCCGGTCGTCGTCGAATCATGGTCAATGGATACGGTAAACGCCGTACCGTGATAATCCGTATTATGGGCGACCATGGGCGGAAGATCAAGCTCTTCTGCCCTTTCTTTCGTAATCGGCACGCATACTAGTCCCCGCGCCTCCGTTATCATAAAGTTGATGACCTCTGGCGTCGCCTTGTCGGCAAGCGCGATCAAGTCGCCTTCGTTCTCTCTGTCTTCGTCGTCGACAACGATGACGGGCCTTCCTTGCATCAGATCCGCTATTGCGGATTCAATGTCATCAAACAATCCACTCTCTGTATTCATCGGTTTCCCTCCCTCTGTGTGTAAGCCGAAAATCCGCGCGTATTACATAAATCCATGCTGAGACAAATAATCCGCCGTAAGGCTTGGCTTGGCAAGGCCTCGCGATCCATCTCCGTTGCCGCTGCCCCGATAATGGAGCAAGTGATCGACGTATTTGCCGATAATATCGCTCTCAATGTTGACCATATCGCCCGGTTGCCTTACGGCAAGCGCCGTTTCGGCAAGCGTATGCGGGATGATGGACACGGTAAATCCGGATTGCGAGGTTGCGACGACCGTCAGACTAATGCCATCGATCGTTACGGAGCCCTTCGGTATAATGTATCGCATAAGCTCCGGATCTTCCGCGTCGATCGCAAACACGACCGCGTTCGCATCCACGCGCCTGGCAACCACCTTTCCGGTACCGTCGACGTGGCCTTGCACGATATGGCCGCCAAACCTCGCGCCGACCATCATCGCCCGTTCCAAGTTTACGGGATCTCCGGGCTTCAGCGTGCAAAGGGACGACTTTCTGTAAGTCTCGGGCATCACATCGGCCGTAAAGGATGCTCCGTCAAAGGAGGTTACCGTCAGACAAACGCCGTTAACGGCGATGCTGTCTCCTATCGCGGCTCCTTGCGCGACGAGCGTTGCGCCGATCGTCAGCTTCATGGCTTCGCCTTGACGATATACGTTTCTCATCCGGCCTACTTCTTCAACCAATCCGGTAAACATCTCGCTGCTCCCCTCCCTTATTTTCTATAAACGGGATACCCCGTTATGCGGATGTCCGCGCCGGCCATCTCGACCTGCAGCCTCTCCAAAGCGATCGCATCGTCCATGAACTCGCGTCCCGGGAACCGGAAGCTCTGCGGCGATTCGTCGCCGCCGATCAGCTTCGGCGCCATGTACAGAATTACCTTATGGACCAACTCCGCGTCCAGCATGGATCCGTTAAGCTTGCCGCCGCCTTCCAGCAGCACCGAACCGATCTCCCGTTCCGCCAATTGTTTCATGGCCGCTTTCAGATCGACGGACGGTCCCGGACCGCAGTACACGATTTCCACGCCTTCAGCCCGCAGCAAGCGGGATTTATCCTTATCGGCCGCTTCCGTAGTCAGTACGATCGTCTGCGCCGATTTGTCCGCCACGACTCTGGCATTCACGGGCAACGTCAATCTGGAGTCGACGATGATCCGGACCGGATGCAGCCCGTCAACGGCCGTGCGCGTCGTCAGCAGCGGATCGTCGGCGACGACGGTGCCGATGCCCGCCATGATGCCTTGATGCTGGTGGCGGAGCAGGTGGACCTGTTCTCTCGCCTCAGGACCCGTTACCCATTGACTGTGGCCGGTTCGGCTCGCGACCTTGCCGTCGAGCGTGCTGGCCGTCTTGAGCGTAACGAAGGGCATGCCGGTCGTAATAAACGCATTAAACTTTTCGTTCATTTGTTGCGACCGATCTTCTAGGAGACCGACATCCACTTGAATGCCCTGCTGTCTTAAACGGGCGATGCCGCTGCCGGCCACCTTCGGATTAGGGTCGGTCGCGGCAACGACGACTCTCGCCGCTTTGGCCTCGATAATGCGTTCGCAGCAAGGCGGCGTCTTGCCGTAATGACTGCACGGCTCGAGCGTTACGTATACGGTAGAGCCCTCCGCATCGGCGCCGGCCATCCGCAGCGCGTGCACCTCTGCGTGGCCTTCGCCCCGCCTCAAGTGCGCGCCGAGCCCCACGATCCGTCCGCCCTTGACGATAACGCATCCCACAACGGGATTTATATCCGTCTGCCCCGTCGCTTTGGCTGCCATGTCGAGCGCCAGCGTCATGTAGTATTCGTCGTTCAGCAGGTCTGACATAATTAAAAACCCCCTTTCCGGCAATGGCTTGCCGACAGGGGGATGAGAAAATCGATAGAAAAACGACGACGAAACAAGACCACGGGCGTAAGTAATGCGGCGCTTCAACAACTGGAAGCATACCCGCATCGACCGCCGTACTCTATTAGTTGCGTTGCTTAATAGACGTCACTATGTGAAAAGTTGCACATAGCGGCGTAAATAAACAGGCACCATTTGCCGTAGCTTTTCCTTCTCCCATCCAGACTATACTGTCGGTCCCGGATTTGCACCAGGTCCACCGCATCGTTCTCTCGCGAGATTCGATCCGGGTCACGGACTGACGGAAGCCCGAACGCAGCTTGTGCTGTTCGTTCATGAATCCCGATCACCGCCGGTTGGGAATTTCACCCTGCCCCGAAGGAAAGCGTAATTGACATTACCTTTGTTATATTGTTGAAATCGTACCACTCGATTCTAGAAAAATCAAGGTCTAGACGAAAATCCGCCAAATGAAATACCGCCAAACCATGAAGGTTCGGCGGTATCGCACGCTCATACAGCATGTCCCTCTGCTTACGCGTTCGTGATTTCGACCTTTTCCATCTTGTCTCCGCCCTTAAGAGCGTCAACGTGTTCCATGCCTTTGGTCACTTTGCCAAAGACCGTATGGCCGCCGTCCAGATGCGGCTGCGGCTGGTAGCAAATATAGAATTGGCTTCCGCCCGTGTTGCGTCCAGCGTGAGCCATGGCAAGCGTGCCGCGCTCGTGTTTGTTCGGGTTGATCTCGCAATCGATGTTGTAGCCGGGACCTCCCGTGCCGTTGCCTGTAGGGCAACCGCCTTGCGCGACGAAACCAGGGATGACGCGGTGGAACGTAAGTCCGTTATAGAAACCGTCGTTCGCCAATTTCTCGAAGTTCGCTACCGTATTGGGAGCATCCTGGTCGAACAGGTCAAGAACGACCTCTCCGCCGCTTGCCAATGTGATTTTTGCTTGTTTTGCCATGATTTCATCTACCTTTCTTGATTCCAGATGGGAAACCTCTAGACTACGTTACCAATTCCGACCTTATTTCGCAAGGGGGGATTTCTGAAGTCTTGCCGGAATGACGTCGTTGCATACGATATTGTCGAGCGTTTCGCGCTTCACGACGAGGTCCGCATGGCCGTCCTTGACGAATACGACCGCCGGACGGCGAATCCGGTTGTAGTTGCTTGCCATGGCGTAATTATAGGCGCCCGTGCAGAATACGGCAAGCAGATCGCCGCTCTCCGCCTTCGGGAGCTCCAGATCCCAGATGAGCATGTCGCCGCTCTCGCAGCATTTGCCCGCGATCGATACCGTCTCTTCGGCAGCGTCGTTGGCCCGGTTGGCCAGAATGGCTTCGTAACGCGATTGATATAGAGCCGGACGCGGGTTGTCCGTCATGCCGCCGTCGACGGCGATATATTTGCGAACGCCCGGGATATGTTTGCTTGTCCCGATCGTGTACAGCGTCGTACCCGCGTCGCCCACCATGCTGCGGCCCGGCTCTACCCAAATTTCGGGAAGCGGGAAGTCCGCGGCGGAGAAATTCGACTTGATCGCGCCCGTAATCGCTTCTACGTATTCGCTGATCGGAAGCGGCGTGTCGCCCTCCACGTAGCGGATGCCGAAGCCGCCGCCGAGATTGATGACTTTGAACGTTAGTCCGAGCTCCGAGCGAATCGCGACGGCGAATTGGGCAACCTTGTCCACCGCCATGCGGAAGCCTTCAACCTCGAAGATCTGGGAGCCGATATGCGAGTGCACGCCGAGCACTTCCAGATGCGGAAGCGCGATCGCTTGCTCGATGGCTTGTTTCGCCGCTCCGTTGCCAAGGTCGAAGCCGAACTTCGAATCCTGCTGGCCTGTCGAGATATAGTCGTGCGTGTGCGCTTCGACGCCAGGCGTAATGCGAAGCAGAATGTTGACTTTCTTGCCCTTCTCGCCGGCAATCGCGTTAAGCAGCGCCAGTTCGTGGAAGTTGTCCACGACGAAGCAGCCGATTCCCGCTTCAAGCGCCATCTCGATCTCCTCCGGCGTCTTGTTGTTGCCGTGGAAGTGGATGCGCTCCACGGGGAATCCCGCTTGCAGCGCGGTATAGAGCTCGCCGTCGGATACGACGTCCAGAGAAAGTCCTTCTTGCTCCGCGATCGAGCACATCGCCATGACGCTGAACGCTTTGCTAGCGTATGCGACTTGGAATTTAAGGCCGGAAGCCTTAAACGCTTGGACGTATTCTCTTGCGCGCTGACGGACTAGCGACTCGTCCACAATATATAACGGCGTTCCGAATTCCTTCGCCAGATCGGCGACGTCACGCCCTCCAATTTCGAGATGGCCTTGCGCGTTGATAGTGCTGGTACCATGCAGATACATGTATTTTCCCCTCGGCTTTCTTCCGCGCCCTGACGGGCAGGCGGATATGATTTGCATCTTATGGCATCAGTATAACGCAAATGCGCCGCGTCCGAAATGGATAAATTCGCATTTCATTTGTATTTTTGCACGGCTACTCCGTTTGCGGCATCTTGTCCACCTGCTGCGGCCTGAGGATGTTCGGACGTTTCCGGTTGTAGAGCAGCGGCTGGCGAATAATGATGCTGAACAGCGCCTTGGCGTCGAATGGAATGATCGGCCACATGTACGGACGGTTCATGGAACGCTCCAACGTCAGCATGAGCATGATGGCCGTCGTGCTGATCACGAGCCCCGGAACGCTGAAGGCGGCCACGGCCGTCAGCAGGACAAGCCGGACGATCCGATTCGCGAGCCCAAGCTCGTAGCTTGGCGTTGCGAACATGCCAATCGCGGCGATCGCCATATAAAGTATGACCTCGTTGACGAACACGCCGGTCTGCACCGCGATATCTCCGATCAGAATCGCCGCGACGAGAGACATCGCGGTGGCGAGCGAGGACGGGGTGTGAACCGAAGCCATGCGCATCAGATCGATCCCGATCTCGGCCAGCAGGAACTGCACGTATAGCGGAATTTTGCCCGTTTTGTTCGGTCCCAGAAACTCGAGCAAAGCCGGTTTAAATTCGGGATGCATAACGAACAGCAGCCAGAGCGGCAGCATAAATAACGAAGCGAATATACCAAAGAACCGGACCCAGCGTAGATACGTCCCGATAAACGGCGTCTGCCTGTTCTCCTCCGCGTGCTGCATGAGGTCGGTATACGTCGTCGGCAGCGTCATGACGCTGGGGGACGTATCGACAAAGACGGCCACAGCTCCTTCGAGCAGATGCATAGCGACCGTATCGGGACGCTCGGAGTACCGGACGAGCGGGAACGGACTCCACCCCCGCTGGATCGTAGCCTCCTCAAGCTGCTTGTCCGCGAGCGGCAAGCCGTCCACCTTCACCATGGACACTTTTTCTTTGATCGACTCCAGCAGCTTTTTGTCCACAAGATCATCGATATAGGCGATGCATACGTCCGTCTTGGTCCGCTCGCCGATCTGGATCAGCTCATAACGGAGCTTGGGATCGCGCAGCCTTCTGCGAACGAGCGAAATGTTGACCATCAGCGTCTCGATAAAGCCGTCGCGGCTTCCTCGAACGACCTTCTCGAGCGACGGCTCCTCCGGACCGCGCGCCGGCAAGCTCTTCGCATCGATCTTGAGCGCAACCTGCTCCCCGTCTATAAACAGGGCGGAACCTCCGGCAAGCACGCTGTTGATCAGCTTGTCCCAATCCTCTTCCTTGTCGACCTGCGCCGCGGGCACGTACAGATCGACGAACGCATGGACGGCATCGCTGCTCAAATCGTCGTGGTGCAAGTACGTTAGCCGCTTGAGCACCTCCGTCAGCAGCTCGTCTTTGGACAGGCCGTTGAGACAGAACAATGCCGTCCGCCTGTCCCCGAAGGTCATCTCGCGGACCACGATGTCGAAGCTCGTTTTGTATCCGACATCCTCCTCCAGCTTCTTCAGCACGTCGTCGAGTCGATGCGGGATGGGCTGATTCGACGTTTCTTGTTCATTCCACTTGCGGCCGCCCCGCGTCGTTACATCTCCTTTTCCTTGTCCGGCGCCATCGTCCGACTTCCCGGGTTGTCCGCCATCCCGCTCGCTCAAGCCGGCTGCCGGCCGGTCCCGCTCCCGGTCCCGCTCCTCCGGCTTCGCCTTCTCCCCGCTCCCATGCCTGGACGTCTGCTCTTCCCGATCCCGATCGGTCAAAAACGCCATAACGCCTTCCGAGCCTTGATCCACGCCATCCTTCTTGTCGTTCTCCATATCCGCCATGAGCCTCTTCACCTCGTTCTGTATTGTTGAAAATCGTGATGCCTGCCCCGATGGCCGCCTACCACTGGAACACTAGCCAGTCGAATAAGGAACCGAGCGTCTTGCCGATGACCATCGCCATAACCAAGCCGACCATATAAGCGGACAATCCGAGCCGTTTGGCGAGAATCGGCAGCACGTTCATGACCTCCGTCAGAGCCGCTGCCAACATCCCGACGAACATGCCGGCAAGCAAGCCGGGTCCCGTCAGCGCGACCGCCGCCGGCAGGCGCAGCTTCCAATCCATGAAATCGGCGAACGTCCAATACAGCGACCCGCACACAATCGCGGATTCGAACCATGCCGACATTCGGAATCCGCGCGAGAGCTGGGCTAGCCGCGGCACGAGGTCAAATACGATCAGCAGCGCCACAAGCCCGCTGCCGACGGCAAGTCCGCCCGCCAGACCGAGCACCGCGGCAAACAGATTTTCCGCCGCTTCAATCATGCCGTTCGCCGCCTTCGCGGATCTGGTCGTAATCGGCTTGCTTGCGAATCTCGTCGGCAATGACGTAAGCGTTCATATTTTCCTGATACATATACAGCTCCACCTCGAGCGGATTCGGCTCCTCGTTGAACCGCTTGCGGAAGATGTGATTGAAGAATAGAATCATGCCGAGCCCGATGCCAAGCGAATACGGAATCTGGAACCATAACGGATGTTCGACCTTTTCTCCCGTAATAAGCTCGACGATCCGGATATGTACCTCCTTCATGCTGACATCCGTGTGGAAATTCATAATGGCCAGACCGGCGCCGAAAAAGAGGAGCAGCCACGCGAGCGCAAGCATAAAATATCTCGGCTTGACCGGCTTATCCGCGACCATGATCAACACTTGAGGGTCTCCGTACGCTTCGACCGCCACGTCCTTGACCTCTCGCCGAATGCGCTCGACGATCTGCAGCAGATCGATGACGACCCGGTTGCCGTCGTCCTTGCGATGCTCGTAAAGCGGCAACTCGGCCAACCGCCGCTGCAGACCGCCCTCGTCCGTCAGCAGCCTGGCCACTTGGCCAAGCGTCACCGTATGGAGCGGCTTTATATATATCCTCTTTTTCAGACGCAGATAGATAACGGATTGGCTTCTCTCGCCCATCTCTTGATCATCCCTTCTGCCTACGCGTAACTCGAGGTCATCAACCTCTTTCTTGGTTAGTATGGATATCGGAGGATTAGGATAATCAGCCAATTTCAAGCAAAAAAATAGAACCAAACCGCTATTGAGCGATTTGGTCCCTGATCGATTGCAATATTTTTTTCTCCAGCCTTGACACTTGAACTTGCGAGATGCCCAGCCTGCTCGCCACTTCGGATTGCGTCTTGTCCCTGTAATAACGCAGGAACACGATAAGACGC
>JAQSXN010000606.1 GCA_029256665.1 Paenibacillus sp. | reverse complement strand
GAAGTTTTACGGCGCGGTGGTCACCGGCGTGTGCAGCGGGGCGAACGCGAAGCTTGTTCTTGAGAGCGGGGCCGACTTCGCCTTGGACTACGCGAAGGAGGATTTCACCCGTGATGGCCGGGCTTATGACGTCATCTTCGATGCGGTCGGCAAGCGCACCTATGGAGAATGCAAGCGATCCCTGACAGCCAGCGGCATCTATCTGTCGACCGTTCCGTCGTGGTCCATTTTGATCAGCATTCTCTCGACCTCCCTTTCCAAGGGGCGCAAGGCAAAGTTCGCCACAGCCGGCCTCATGCAGACCAAGGCGAACCTCGATTTCATCAAGGAGCTGTACGAGGCCGGCCGTTTGAAGGCGACCATCGATCGCACTTACGCGCTGGAGCAGGTGCCGGATGCCCATCGTTACGTGGACACGGGGCGCAAGAAAGGAAATGTTGTTATCGTGTTCTAGCTCGACGCCTGATCGACGCTTGATCGACGCCTGCTAGTTGCCTGCTCGTTGCCTGCTCGTTGCTTGCTAATCTTTCCTCTCTAATAGAGCTCTCATTTCCTCCAACCTGTCGCATTCGTCTTTCAACTCGCTAAGCAGCGCTTTCTTGGACATCAGCAACTGATCCGACTTCTGTTGATAAGCTTCGGCTATTTCGCGCTCCTCCATGGAGAGGGCAATATCGGCACGCAAAACGTAAGCTCTAAAGAGAAGCTCGGTCGATGAAGGTTCCTCCTTTCGCAGCGCCGCGTCCAGCACTTTGGCGGCATCCGCCAGGACGTCTTTCGAGTACATCAACCGGTAGGCGGCTTCGAACGCGGTCGCGAATTTCGATTTTTCCTCCACGATCAATCTATCCGCGGCATGTTTGGTCCCGATCAACAATCGATTTCCCGAGGGATCGATCACGTGGAATCTGCGGTCTTCCGTCAGGTCGTTCGGCTTGGAGATTCGGGGGAACCCCTTGGTCGGAACTTTGTTGTACGCTTGTTTCAGCTTTTCGCTGAACGCTTTGTATACGGCATCCACGTCCGGAACGTGAAGGTAACACATGCTGTACGAGTTTTCCGGCTGCAACGATTTCAGCACAAAAAAATGCAGCTCCACGATGGGATGACTAACGCAGGCATACAGGTTCGGTTTCGCTTGGCGGTAGGTCACTTCGAAGCCCAACGCCTGGTAGAAGTCCAGTTGTTCGTCGATGGACCTGCTGGGCAGTATGGGGATCGTCGTCGTCGTTCCGGTAGATGATGCGGACAGAGGATCAACCTCTCTTTCGTAAGGTAAAATGCGGCCGTCTGACGTCCAGCGGGGCTCGTGGATATGATTTTTCATATCCAACGCGGCCGTCTGACATCCGGCGCGGCTCCTGGATATGATTTTTCATATCCGGCCCAACCCCCGGACTCCATTCCTGTCTTAACGGTTTAGTCTTCTATAGCTGCGAACAGCCAGCGGCAGGAATATCGCGATCAGCAATATCGGCCAACCCGCAGCGAGCAGTACGGCGTGCTCGGAGAGCCATGTTTCACCTCGCATGCCCGGACCCGCGAACAATTCCCTCGCGGCCGTCGACGTCGCCGATATGGGATTGAACTCGGCAATGGCGCCTAGCCACGCCGGCATCGTCGCGGGATCGACGAATACGTTCGACAGGAAGCCGATCGGCCAGACCAGCAGCTGCACCATGGACACGTTATGCGGATTGGTCGCGTGGAGCCCGATGTAGATGCCGACCCACAGAAGAGAGAAACGGAGCAGGAGCAGCAAACCAAACGCCATCATAGCCTGACCCAAGCCGTCATGCCAGCCCCAACCGAGCAGAAGACCCGTTGCAACCAGAACGAGCAGCCCAACCGCGGAATTCAGCATGTCGACCAAACAGCGCCCGAGCAGTACCGCCGACGCATGGATCGGCAATGAGCGGAAACGATCCGTTACTCCCTTCGACGCGTCCGTCGTCACGGCCAGGACGGTGCTCTCCACGCCAAAAAACATCGCCATCGCGAACATGCCCGGCATTAAAAATTCGAAATAGGAACCACCGCCGGGAACGGCCATTGCACCGCCAAACAGATAACCGAACATCAGCAGAAGCATGACGGGGAACAGCCAGCCGATAATCATGCCCCATGGATTAGCAGACCAGTGCAGCAGCTCCCGCTTGGTTAACACCCACACATCGGTGATCGCATAGCGGAACCGCGCCGCGGGCGTTGGCACAACCTCCGTCATCTTCCTTCCCATCGTAATCATCGCGATTCCCCCTTCGCCTTATCGCCGGATTGTCCGGTATAGTGGATAAAGACTTCATCGAGCGTCGGCCTGCGCAACACGATATCTTCGGGCTCCAGGCCCGCGCTCGCGAACGCGCTCGCCGCCCTGAGCAGCGAATTCGTACGATCCGGCACCGGTACGCTGATCCGGTTTTCCTTGGCGTCAACGACTACTGACGATCCGCCGACTTCCCTCATTATCGCCTCCGTCGTCTCGATATCCTCTTGTCTCAATACCGTCACCTCCAGCCGATCACCGCCGAACGACGTTTTGAGCTCTTCCGGACTGCCTTCTCGAATGACCTTTCCGTCCTTCAGAATCGAGACCCGATCCGCGAGCTGATCCGCCTCCTCCAAATATTGCGTCGTGAGCAGCACCGTCGTCCCCGCTTCCTTAAGCGAGCGAACCGCCTGCCACACCTCTTGCCTGGCGAGCGGATCGAGACCGGTCGTCGGTTCGTCGACGAACAATACCTCCGGCGAAACGATCAAGCTTGCCGCAAGATCCAGGCGGCGGCGCATCCCGCCGGAATATTGGCCAACAGCCTTCCTCCCCGCCTCTTCCAGATCGAATTGCGCCAGCAG
>JAQSXN010000031.1 GCA_029256665.1 Paenibacillus sp. | reverse complement strand
GTCGGGATGCCGGCGGCCACGAAGACGAGGCACCACTCGCGTACGCCGATCGGAACTGTTTTGAAGATCGGCTGCAACGCTTCGATATACAATACGCCCACCATGAGCAGCAGCGACGACAGGACGGCGAGCACCAAATATTTGTTCTGGAACGGGTTGCGATGGAAGATGGACCGGGAGCTTCTGCAGTCGAACACATGGATCAATTGCGCCATGACGAGCGTTGCGAACGCGACCGTTTGCGCCTTCATGAGCCCTTGCGCGTCGTTTCCTTCCGCCACCAGCGTAATCCAGAACGCGCCGAGCGTGCAGATGCCGATCAGGATGCCGCGGCTAATGATTTTCCACCCCAGCCTGCGCGCGAAAATATTTTCTTTGGCCGGACGCGGCTTCTGCTGCATCAGATCCTTCTCGGCCTGGTCGACGCCAAGCGCCATCGCCGGCAAACCGTCCGTAACGAGATTGACCCATAAAATTTGGATCGGCACGAGCGGTAGCGGCAATCCGGCCATCATGGCGAGGAACATGACGAGAATTTCGCCTACATTAGAAGCGAGCAGATACCGGATGAACTTGCGGATGTTCTCGTAGATGCCGCGTCCTTCCTCGATGGCGGCGACGATCGTGGAGAAATTATCGTCGCTCAGCACGAGCGCCGACGCTTCCTTGGATACGTCCGTTCCCGTTATGCCCATGGCGATGCCGATGTCGGCGGCTTTGATCGCCGGCGCGTCGTTCACTCCGTCCCCCGTCATGGCGACGGTGTGTCCTCTGCGCTGGAGCGCTTTGACGATTCTCAGCTTATGCTCCGGGGAAACCCGGGCGAATACGCTGATGGAGTCCACCCGTTTGTCCAGCTCTTCGTCGCTCATATCCTCAAGCTGCTTGCCCGACACCGATATCGAGCCGCGCGACATGATGCCGAGCTGGTCCGCGATCGCTTCCGCCGTCAATTGATGATCGCCCGTAATCATGACCGTCTTGATGCCTGCCCTGCGGCAAGTCGCGATCGCCTCTTTGACCTCGCGTCGGGGCGGGTCGATCATGCCCGCGAGACCGATAAACACCAGCCCGTTTTCTACGTCGTTCTCGGAATCGCATTGATCCGTCGGGCGCACGTCCTTATATGCTAAGCCCAGCACCCGGAGCGCGGATCCCGCCATCGCTTCGCCGGCTTCGGCGCATTTCCGCTTGAGCGTCGAGGTGAACGGCACGACCTTTCCATCCCAGAGCACGTAGGAGCAAATATCCATAAGCAGGTCCGGGGCGCCTTTCGTGCAGATCAGCCGGCCTCCCTGATGGGCCACGATGACGGACATCCGTTTGCGCTCGGAGTCGAACGGGAATTCCTTTTCGCGTTTGTACAACGTTTCGAGCGACTTGGCCGATGAGCCCAGCTTTGCTGCAAGAACCGCCAGCGCCCCTTCGGTAGGATCGCCTTTCAACCGCCATTCGGCCGCGGGCTCCCCCGTCCCCTTGCGCCGCTTGCCTTGCGGCTCCTCGACGCGTTCCACTTGGGCGTTGTTGCATAGCGCCCCTACCTGCAGAAGCCGCTTCAGATGTAGATCGTGTTTCGGATCGAGCGCTTTCCCGTTTTCGTAGATCGCGCCCGTCGGCTCGTAGCCTTCTCCGCTGACCTCCAGCCGCCGGTCGCTGAGCCACACGTGGGTGACGGTCATTTTGTTTTGAGTGAGCGTGCCCGTCTTGTCGGAGCAAATAACCGATGCGCAGCCCAACGTCTCGACGGACGGCAGCTTGCGTACGATCGCCTTGCGCTTGATCATCCGCTGCACGCCGAGCGCCAGCGCGATCGTGACGATAGCCGGCAGACCTTCCGGAATGGCGGCCACCGCCAGACTGACTCCGGCAAGGAACATGGCGTAAGGCGGCTGTCCGTGAAGAATGCCCGCCGCGACGACCATGATGGTCAATCCGATCGCTACGACGATGAGCAGCTTGCCGAGCTGCTCCAGCCGATGCTGCAGCGGCGTCTCCATCGATTCCGTCGACTGGATGAGACCCGCGATCTTGCCCATCTCCGTCCCCATGCCCGTCCGGATGACGACGCCCTTGGCCGTCCCTCTTGTCAGCATCGTTCCCATAAAGCCGATATTGCGCTGGTCGCCAAGCGGCAAGTCGTCGTCGCTGATCGGCGCGGCATATTTGCCTACGGGCACCGACTCCCCCGTCAGCGCGGATTCTTCCGCATAACAGCTGTTCGTTTCGAACAGCCGCAGATCGGCGGGAATCCGGTCGCCGCTCTCCAGATAGACGACGTCGCCCGCCACCAGCTCTCTCGCGGCTACGGTCACGATTTCGCCGCCGCGCATAACCTTCGCCGAAGGCGCGGACAGCTCCTTGAGCGCGCGCAGCGAACGTTCGGCTCGGAATTCCTGCACGAAGCCGAGCACCGCGTTAATGACGATAATGGCAATAATCGTAATGGCGTCCAGATATTCGCCAAGCAGCCCGGATATGAGCGTGGCTCCCATCAGGATCAGCACCATAAAATCCTTGAATTGATTCAAAAACAACAAAATCGGCGGAACCCGCTTCCCTTCGGTCAGTTCGTTCGCGCCATGCTCCTCCAACCGCTCGGCCGCATCGGAAGGCTTAAGCCCCTCTTGCAGCGAGCTGTTCAGCTTCTCGGCCAATTCGCTAGCGCCGTATTGATGCCATTTCATCTGTTCCATTGCACGATTCCCTCCCAAAAGTTCAAAGCCTGCGTACGCATCTTTTCGGATTGCCATTCTGACATGAACTCGCGTCGAGGCAGCTCTCGCATTCGACAACGGGCTATATGAACAAGCTCTTCTAAAAATACATGTTCAAAAAGTTCAGTTTTCAGTACCGAGAAGGTTGGATGAAGATTAGGGACTGAGGAGCAGAGCGTAGTGGCAGCTACGTGAGCACCGGAAGTCCCGGCTGAATGCAAGATTCGATGTCGAAGTGACTTCTCGAGTTACCTCGTAATCAAAATTGGACTTTTTGAACAACCTCTATAGGACAAATGTATTCGGACAGCCTATAAAATATCCCATCGCACTTAATTTTTTGTCCCGAATATGGCATGATAGAGTCATCCTGCAAGAAGAAAGGTACATAACGACAATGGCATTAGACGGCATCGTAACGCGGGCGCTCGTCCACGATCTGCAGCGCTGCGTAGGCGCGCGCATTCATAAAATACACCAGCCGACGGAACACGACCTCGTGCTTTCCGTCCGGGGAGGCGGATTATCCGGCAAGCTGCTGATCTCCGCCAACCCCACCTATCCACGGGTCCACTTCACGACCGGAAGCTACGTCAACCCGCTGGAAGCTCCGATGTTCTGCATGCTGCTCCGCAAACATTGCGAAAGCGGCGTCGTCGAGGCGGTCAAGCAGGTCGGCAACGAACGAATCATTCACATCGACGTCAGACATCGCGACGAGCTTGGCGATCTTTCGAGCAAACGGATTATAATCGAAATTATGGGACGGCACAGCAACATCATCTTGATGGATCCGGCCACCGGTCTGATCCACGACGGCATACATCATGTCACGCCTGCGATCAGCGCGTTTCGGATCGTCATGCCGGGCAGCGCGTATGCGGCTCCTCCGGATCAGAACAAAGCGGACCCGCTTGGCGTACGGAACGAAGACGAATTCCGAGCGCTCATGGCCTCGGCAGCCGGCGAAGACGGCGTCGTCGCGAACGATGCCAAAACGCTGGTCGCCGCATTCAGCGGGTTAAGCCCTTTGCTGGCCAAAGAAATCGTGTTCCGCGCCGCAACCGCGGAAGACGGCGACGGCAACAGGTTGTGGAACAGCTTCCGTGACATGATGGACGGCATGCGCGAGCATCGGTACGAGCCCGCCATCGTCGTTGACGCCGAGACGGGCAAATCAAGTTTCTCCATCACGGAGCTGATTCACATTCATGGCGAGAGAACAGCCTACGACAATATCAGCGATTGCCTCGAAGCGTTTTACGGCGACAAGGCGGAACGCGATACCGTGAAGCAGCGCGCCGCGGACCTCATCCGGTTTGTGCAGAACGAAAAAGCCAAAAACGCAACCAAAATCAAAAAGCTGGAAGAGACGCTGGCAGTTGCCAAAGAAGCAGAGAAATATAGGGTTCTCGGCGAGCTGCTTACGGCATACATGCATCAGATCAGCCGCGGAGACAGCTCCGTGACGCTCGTCAACTTTTACGACGAGAACGCGGCGGAAGTAACGATCGACCTGGATCCCCAATTAAATCCGTCCGAGAACGCGCAGCGTTATTTCCGCCGGTACACGAAACACCGGAACAGCTTATCGGTCGTAGGCGAGCAAATGAGCCTTGCGGCTGAGGAAATCCGTTATTTCGAGTCCTTGCTGCAACAACTGGAGAACGCATCGCTCGCGGATATCCAGGAAATCAGAGATGAGCTGGTGCAGGAAGGTTATATGAGGGATCGTCACCGCAGAGGTCCGAAACGCAAAAAGCCGACGCGCCCCGCCCTGCTCTGCTACACTTCCTCAGAGGGCGTTCAGGTTTACGTCGGCAAAAACAATACGCAAAACGAATATTTGACGAACCGGCTTGCGTCTTCGTCCGATACTTGGCTGCATACGAAGGATATCCCGGGCTCGCATGTCGTCATTCGCGGCGGGGAATTCGGAGACGCCACGCTCGAGGAGGCAGCCATGCTCGCCGCGCATTACAGCCAGGCAAAGGAATCCAGCATGGTGCCGGTCGACTATACGCTTGTCAGGCATGTCCGAAAGCCGAACGGCGCAAAGCCCGGTTTCGTCATCTACGACAACCAGAAGACCTTATTTATTACGCCGGACGCGGCCCGACTTAAGTCGCTGCCTTCGGAAGTAAAGACGTAGAAGCAGGTTACGCTTCCCTCCGCTCCTTCGCCAACTCCATGATCGCGGAGACGGCCCCAATCGGCGCATATCGGCTGCCAAGCGCGCCATGGTAGCTCACGCCGAGCCTCTCCCCGTGAAAGTCCGAGCCGCCCGTCGCTACGATTCCGTATCGGCGGGCGATTGCGTAATATCGTTCCTCTTCGGCTTGTCCGTGATCGGGATGGTATACCTCGATGCCATCGGCGCCGCCGGCTATCAGCTCCTCAATGAGCCCGTCCTTCCCGTACAAGCCGGGATGGGCTATAACGGCAACGCCGCCCGCATCATGAATCCATCGCACGGCTTCGGCAGGATGAATTTTTGGCATCTCGACATAGGCCGCGGCTCCCGCCGCGAGAAAGCGGTCAAAGGCTTCGCCCATCGTCGACACGACGCCTTTGCGAATCAATGCCTCCGCGATATGCGGGCGCCCGATGCTTTTCCCTTTCGCGCCTCCGGCCTGCTGTCTCTCCATCGCGACCGCCTCCACGTCCGACCAAGCAATGGACACGCCCAGCGCTCTCAGTTTATCTACGATCATCCCGTTCCGATCGCCTCTTACGCCGCGAAGACTCTCCAAACGGTTAAGCCATTGCACGTTGCCGTTATCGGTCAAATAGCCCAGTACGTGAATCTCCCCGCCGTCCGCGTGCGTGCTGACCTCGATTCCGGCTAGAACCCGGATGCCCAGCTGCTCGCCTTGAATCAGCGCTTCGTTAACTCCCGCAACCGTATCATGATCCGTTATAGCCACGGTCGCCAAACCGGCTTCATGCGCCTTCCGCACGACTTCGGCCGGCGTATGGATGCCGTCCGAAGCCGTCGTGTGGGCATGCAGGTCGCCGCGTCCCCGTTCTACCATTCTCATTCCCTCCATTGCCGTTATAGCCATTGCTTGATATCCCTCTCCCTCAAAAACGTGAGGAACGTAACCGCCGAAATCGGCAACAGCGTCGATTTCAAGTAGATGGAGTAGAACTGCCGGTGGAACTTGGCGTCGGTCAGCTTGACCGTTTGGATCAATCCAAGCGCGATTTCGTGCTTAACCGACGTGGCGGACAGAATGGAGATGCCGAGACCCGCTTCCACGGCGGACTTGACGGCTCCGGTGCTTCCAAGCTCCATCACGATTTTCATCGAGGCGGGGTCGAACCCTTTGTTCCGCATCTCGTCTTCCATCACCAGTCTCGTCCCCGATCCTTGTTCCCGCAGAACGAACGGATGCCGCAGCGCCTCGGCAATCGTCGTCTCTTTGGCGGCCGCGAGCGGATGGTCTTTGTGCACGACAAGCACAAGCTCGTCGTTCATGACCGCTTCCATGTGCATGTCGGGATGGTTGACCGGCGCTTCGATCAAACCGAAGTTAAGCTGATGATTTAATATGTCTTCCATGATCTGCGCGGTGTTCATTACTTTCATGCTGATGGAAATATGCGGATACTCCTGTCCGAACGGACCAAGCAGCCTCGGAAGCATATATTCGCCGATCGTCAGGCTCGAACCAAGCTGGAGCTTGCCCTTGAGCTGTTTCGTAAACGTCGACATCGCTTGATCGGTGTCGCGGATCAGATCGATGCTTCGTTTGGCGAATGGCATCAGAGCCTTGCCCGCATCCGTAAGCTCGATTCGTTTGGTGGAACGGAGAAGCAGCTTCGTCCCGAAATATTCTTCTAGCGACTGAACCTGCATCGTTACCGCAGGCTGGGTCATATGGAGCGATTGAGCCGCCGCCGAGAAACTTCCCCGCTCCGCAACCGTATGGAAAATATGCAATTGATGGAAATTAAGCGCCATGTTGACCGTCCTTTCTATGACCTTTATTATACAACACAAGCGAACGGAGCGTACATGACGCTTCATCCCGGCGGAACAAAAAAAGCGCGATGCCGCAGGCATCGCGTTTCCATCCCAATAATTGTAATAATTGCGCCTTCATTATTTGCGTTTGCGGCTATTCTTAATTAATGTCATTCTTCTGGAATGTCTGAGCCAGGAATAATAGGACTTTAAGTCCCTTAGTTCGATCGTTTCCGACATTCGGCCCAGGAACGTAACAACGATCATCTTGTGCAGCGGATTGCCGAGCAAGTCCCGCTCGGTCAACGACTCCGAAAATTCGGCCACGAAGACCAGATCGTCGTCGATCAAATAAACATCCTGTTCATTGCGATAATACGGCTTGACCCTGCCCTTCTTCAGACATTCCCATAAAAACTCGGCAATGTCCTCGTAGCCGGTCTTCTCCGTCTCGATGCGGTCAAGCCACCTGCTCTTCGCATGGTTGGTAATAATGACATCCACAACCCGTTTATCTCCGAGTTCCACGAAGAACGACTCATATGTGCTCCATCTTCTAGTCATTTTATCCTTCATATCGCAGACTACTCCTCCCAAGGAACCAGGGCTTTAATCCTATGAATATACTTCCATTTTACCATGCTTGTCCGATATTTCAACAATAAAATAAAGTCGGGCCATATAAGTAAATAAATGTCATTTTACCATTCGGAAAACCTTTATGCTGCCGACTATACCGTTACTTTCCTTGCCTTGTCAAATCCATTTGGCCCTGCCAATTATTCACTCTCGACGAACCAAAAAAAAAGCGCCCGCATCATGTCGCCATGATTGCGGTGCGCTTATTCTCCAAACTTTACAAACTATAGAAACGAGTTTTGTCCTCGTTGTCTTTGCTGTATTCGGTCTTGATCTCGCCTCGGTAAGACCGCTCGACCTTACGAACGTAAGGCAGGCGGGTCATCTGCTTCACCGCTTCCTCAGCCCGATCGGCGTTCATGTACAGCACGACGTAGTGCAGCTTCCTTGACATGTAATGAACGCTGCCGAAGCGCTCCAACGCCCGTGCCGCCTTCAAGTCGCTTACCCATACGATAAAACCCGTTCGATCCGGCAACATCCTCAATCCGCCTCCTCAACCATCACGATGCTAACATCATCAAGCTAGCCGCAGCCGCCGCTCCCGCAGCCGCATGAGCCGCCGCTTCCGCATCCGCCGCCCGATCCCTTTTCGTTGCTCGGCACCTTGATGGACTCCGATACCGATTCGGCGATCATAAGGGCGACCTCGTGCAGCATTTCGTCGACCGCTTGCTCCGCCTGTTTAAAGCGCTTAACGGATTCGATCTCGCCAAGCTGCTTCTCCGCGGCTTTTACTTTATCTTTGGCTTCGTGGTAATCGGGATGAAAGCGGCCAAACCGCTCGCAATCCGCGAACAGCTCCTTCGCCTTGGCGAACTCCCGCTGCTTGAGCGCGGCTTCCGCATCCTCTCCGACCATACGCTTCCAGTATACATATTCGGCAACTTCCGCCGATTGATTAATCCAGTCTCCCAAATCGTAAGCGCTGAGCAGCAACGTCGCCATATCCAGCGAAGCTTCGGCGGCGTCCCCCTGCCCGTCTGCAGCCAATAACGTATAAGGCTCGGCAATTGGCATGAATCCACCTCTTTCCTCGTGCTTGCTTCTACATTATCATACTACAAAGATTTAGCCAATAGATACAATAGATAGTGTAGTCAGAGCGGAAGTCCCTCCGGCAAAGCAAGTCCCATCTCGTCCCACATGTCTGGTGACAACCGCGCTTCCTCGCCCGTCGCCCCTTCTCTCCATAACCCAACGACGGCCCAATCGTTGCCGCGCTGATCGAGACGCTCCGGTATAAAGGTCTTTAGCTCTCCGGCCGACTTCATGCGTACGGAGGTTTCAAGCGCGATCGCTTTCTGCAACAACTCCTTGCGCGTGGACAAATGATATTCGCGCAGCTGGTTCGACCACATTTGCGGCACTGATTGCCAATCCGATGCGAGCAGCCTCTCCGGCACGGGAGCCTCCGACAGCGCGCAATGGCGCAGCGAGGCAGGATCGCCAATAAACAATCCCTCCGTTCCGATGGAGCCTGGGCTTATCTCCGGTTCGTCCGCGGAGCTGCCCGCCGACAACCGATATTCCGGATACGCGGGCTCGCTTTCGTTTTCTTCCCGGCAAAAGGATTCAGATACTCCTTTGCGCGGAGGATACCCCGCCTGCTGGAGCAGCTTTCGCAGCTTGCTTATCTGCTCTCCGTCGACGACAAACTCGGACGGACCCAGTCTTTGAATCACGTATGATCCGGCTTCGGGATGATCCGCGAGCCAATCGGCGCGTTCGGGCGAACCGCAGCGCAGCAAAGTCGCTTGAACGAATTCGAACTGGCCCGCCCCGCTCGTCCATTGATCCACGATCATTACAATAGAAGGAGGCAACTGCTCCAATCCGGATGCGGCTACAAGAAAATCGGCTATCGAAGTCCGAGACCTCCCAAGCTCAAGCGCGTTCGCGAGCGCACGGGGAGTTAACGCGTATTGCGTCAGCTCTCCGTCCAGCTTGCGTTCCGCGATCAGCTCGAGCTCCCATCTGCAAACGAACCCGCATCCCGGCCCCGCTATCAATTCGCCGCTTGGCTGAATGATCAATTCCGCATCGCGCTCTTCCGCACGGCTCTTCCATCTATACAATCGTTCACCGCTCGGCTCGGCGCCAGCCGGTTGACCTACTTCGAGCCAACCGAATGCATAGAACAAATCCAGCCACGCGCCCGCCCATCGGCTCTGCTTCTGCCAATCAGCCGCTTTCCGACCTGATTGCCGCATCCCGAGTCTGCGCTCTTCGGCCATCGTCAATGCGCTTTCCGAATGCCAACCGGCGTCGCCTTGTTGTCCTCGCAAATACAAAATATCCGAGCATGGAGACGAATAAGGCCCGGCAATCTCCATCAATCTGCCCGTCAGCCAATCCTGCAGCGCGAGCGCGCGATTCGGGTTGCGCAGCCAGCTCCGCAAGCATTGCTCCCGCATGGCAAATCGTTGTTCGCGTATTTCGAACAGTCCGCATGCATGAGCCGCTTCCAAGAAGACGGCGACGCCGAGCGGATAATGCCCGGCAAGGTTTCTCTGCAGCGCAAACGGCTGGAGCGAAGCTTCGACGGATTCGAACAAGACCGACAGCTTGTCGATTGCTTTTTTGGCCAATACTCCTTTGGAAGTCAATGCGGCATCGGATCTCGCAAGGATCGAAAGTCCGTACATAAAGGTACGTTCGAACGGGACGGGAGCCGCAATAAACTGCCCGGTCTCGTCCATAAGGGGAAGCACCTCCGAAGTCTGCCAGCGCTCGTCCGTCGGTTCGCCGGGATACGCATATTGGATGAGGACGGCATAGAGATCGGAAGGAAGCACCCACCATTGTTCGCCCCATGCCCTTCGAATCGCATACGCGATGCCGGCTTCTCCTAGCCGGGCAAGACCCGTTCGCACCTCAGAGCCAGATAGCCGGGCTTGAAGTCGCAGCTCCGCGACGAGCCTCTCTTCTTCCCAGGGGGTCGGCCCGCAGGAAAGAAGCATGGCATTCAACACTTCGACCGCATACCCCGGCAAACCGGCATAAACGTCGGCAACCCGCGATGCGGACTCGGCGCGCAGTTCATCAGCCGCTTGTTTAGTGTTGGCAGCTATCCATTGCCCGATGCGCGATTCGTGTATCTTCCGTCTTCCGTCGGTCCCCAGCTTGGACGTCAATTGCGAGATCAACATGTCACTTCGCCTCCTTTAGGCCGATAGGCAACTTGCGCATCAGACTGCGTTCCCTTTCGTTGCTCGTACAGATAACCCTGTTCCATCATAAAGAGCTGCCGCTTCCAGGCGAACTCCGTTTCCTTCGTTCCGTCGGTTACGAGCGTATAAAACCATGCTTCGTTATTCCCGGCTTTCGGCCGGAGCAGCCTTCCGATCCGCTGCGCTTCCTCTTGCCTTGAACCGAAGCTCCCCGATACTTGAATCGCGACCGCCGCGTCCGGCAGATCTACCGCAAGATTGGCTACTTTGGAAACGATCAGCACCCTGACATCGCCTCGCTTGAAGCGATCGTATAGCGCGCTGCGTTCCTCTTGCGGCACTTCGCCCGTTAACAGCGGCGCGTTCAGCTCCTCCGCAATTTCGTTTAATTGCTTCAGATATTGACCGATGATCAGCGTCGGCTTGCCATCGTGCAGCTCCAGCAGCTCGCGGACGACCGGCAGTTTATTTCGGTTTTCGGCCGCGATTCTTAGCTTTCCCTTCGCGCCGGATTCCGCGTAAGAAGCCGCGTGCGAATCATGAAGGCCAACGCGGATTTCCGCGCAGTTCACGACCGAAATGTAAGAGCCGGCCTCGGCTTTTTTCCATTCCATGTCGTATAGCTTGGGGCCTATCAACGAATAGACGTCTTCCGCGCAGCCATCCTCCCTAATCAGCGTCGCCGTCAACCCTAGCCTGCGCGTAGCCTGAATCGACGCCGTCACTCGGAAGACGGGGGCCGGAAGCAAATGAACCTCGTCGTATACGATCAATCCCCAATCACGTTCGGAGAACAGCTTAATATGCGAGAATGTCCCGCCCTTTGACTTCCGATGAGTTAGCAGCGTGTAAGTGCTGATCGTGACCGGCCGAACTTGCTTATACGTCCCGCAATACAATCCGATCTGTGCTTCCGTCAGCGTCGTCTTGTCGAGCAACTCCGCCTTCCACTGCAAGGCCGATGTGACGCTCGACGTCAAAATAAGCGTCTCCGTCCCAAGCATCGACAACGCCGCGACGCCAACCACGGTTTTGCCGGTGCCGCACGGCAGCACCACGACTCCGCTTCCGCCTTGCACGCTGCCGTCCTGCAGAAATCGCTCGACCGCTTCCCGTTGATAGTCGCGCAGGGCAAAGCCTCGCCCCCTTGCCGTCGTATCTCGCAGCTGCACGGGAAGCGCTTCTCCGTCATGGTAACCCGCGTGATCGGACACAGGGTAGCCCAGCCGTGTCAACTCTCGCTTGAATTCCCCCCTGCCTTCGGGGCGAAGCTCCCAACGGCCGCTCTCTCCCCGCTCCTTCATCCAGACGGTCAAAGAGGCATATCGCTCCAGTTGCCCCATTAGCGTTGGTTCTCCCGATAGAAATAATTTGCCCGATTGCTCGAACAGCTCAAGCTTGCCATAACGGCCGGCCCAAAGCCGGATGGAAGCCGACGCCTGCAGAGGCAATTCATAACGGGCATGGCGTTCCAACCCTTCAACGATGGAAGCGGCTCGACCGCCCGCGCTAAGCGCGTTCCATATGGTTATCGGCGTAATGCGATAGGTATGCACGTCTCCCGTGCGCTTCAGAAGCTCGGCGAATCCATGCAGAAGCTCTCTCGCTTCTTCGACATCCCGCCCCTTGCCGTCAAGCAGCACCGTGAGGTCGGATTGCACGATTAAAGCTCGCTCCTTGCGCTCTGTCATCCAGCAATTACCTCCATATCCAGTCTTATTTCAACAGTATGATAGCAACTTCGACATTTTATCCATGAAACAAGGGAGTAGCCTTCGATTATAGGCGGAATATATGATATAGTAGGGGGTAGCGGTACCGGCAGACGACCGATAGACGATGCATGGGAGGCCACGTACTTGAAACGTTATACCTATTACTTACTGATCGTGCTCTCCATGCTAATGGCCGGCTGCGCCGCAACCAATGCCCCGACGGATCGCACGGCCAAAGCCGGCGAATGGCTGCCGGTCACGGGTTACATTGACGGAGACACGTTCCGCGTCCAGTCGGGCGACAACTCCGAAACCATTAGGCTCTTGTATGTGGATACGCCCGAAATTACCGGAGGCGAAGATCACGTTCCCGAACCGTTTGGCGAAGAAGCTTCCGATTACTCGAAGGAACGGCTGGAGCAATCCAAGGAAGTCCGCTTGACGTTCGATAAAGAACACAAGGATCGTTTCGGCAGAACGCTCGCCGTCGTCGAATTGCGCGACGGAACCATCTTGAACGAGCTGCTTCTTCAAGAAGGGCTTGCCAAAGTATTGATCGTCGAACCGAACGTAAAGATGGAGAACGTTTACAAAGGATTGGAACAGCAAGCCAAACACGATATGATCGGCATATGGAGCACGGGCGAAGCAACGAACCAAACGGACGTGCCCGTCAAGAAAGCAGCCCAAATCGGCATTGAATTAAAGGTCGACAAGCGGGACGAACTCGTGACGATCAACAATACGACGAACGAGTACATCAATCTCGACGGCTGGAAGCTCGTTAGCGTCAGAGGCAATCAGACCTACACCTTCGACTCCGTTCAAATCCCGGCCAAAGGAATGCTGCGCCTGTCTTCAAGCGACAAGACTTCAAGGCCTAGCGGGGATTCCGTCCTTATCTGGGAGGTCGACAACGTCTGGAACAACAATGAACCTGATCCCGGAGAACTGTATAACGAAAACAATGAGCTTGTCGCGGTATGGGAGGATCAATAATCCTCGCCCCACCGCGGCAAGCTCATTTATGTTTGGTCTCTATTCGTCTCGCTGCGAAGCG
>JAQSXN010000605.1 GCA_029256665.1 Paenibacillus sp. | reverse complement strand
CTTGGCAATGCCAGCGCGGCTTCGATCCCGGTAAGCATGGTCATGACGCGATACCCCAATATCGTAACGTTATCGCCCGAAGACTCCGTACTCGACGCCATCCGCAAGATGTCCATGCACCAGGTGGATTGTTTGCCGGTCACCGTGGAATCGGACGAAAGCGGAGGACGGCCCATCGTTGCCGGTTGGGTGTCCAAGTCGAATATCATTCGTTTGATGGCGGACATCACGACCGCACGGGAACTGGGGGAGCAAGGATTATGAAGCAGCCTTACATTTATGTCTGCTCCGACGCGGTAGGAGAGACGGCGGAGGCCGTCGCCAAGGCGACGCTCAGACAATTTTCGTCCGATCATGTCAAGATCAAGAGATACGGCCACATCGGCAAGGAAGACGAAATATTGCGCATTATTGCCGAAGCTTCTCTCACGGGCGGTTTTATCAGCTATACGCTCGTTCAGCCGGAGCTGCGGGAATTCATGCGGGAGGAAGCGGTCAAACAAGGCGTTCGCGCCGTCGATGTCATGGGCCCGATGATGCAGGCTTACGTCGATACGTTTAACGATCTCCCGCGCAAGCAGCCGGGGCTGCTGCATTCCATAGACGATGAATATCATAGGCGCATGGAAGCGATAGAATTCGCGGTCACTTATGACGACGGCAAGGATGTAACCGGTCTCCTTCAGGCGCAGGTTATCCTGATCGGCGTGTCGCGCACTTCCAAAACCCCGCTTAGCGTATTTCTCTCGCATAAGGGAATCAAGGTAGCGAATCTGCCGCTGATGCCGGAGGTTATTCCTCCCGAGGAGTTAAAGCAGGGACCCGGCAGACTGATCGTTGGTTTGACGATGCAGCCGGGACAATTGCTAAAGATCCGGACCGAACGGCTAAAGGCGCTTGGATTGCCGTCGACGGCGCAATACGCATCCGCGGACCGTATCCAAGAGGAGCTCGATTATGCGGCATCCGTTATGGAATCGTTATCTTGCCCGATCATAGACGTAACGAACAGAGCCATCGAAGAAACGGCCGGCATTATTTATGAATGGATTACCAAATAATTGTCTATACCTAATAATGATGGAGGGGTTATGATGGAGCGTACATTTGTGATGGTGAAGCCGGACGGAGTGGCTCGCGGATTGACGGGCCATATCGTCGCGAGATTCGAAGCAAAAGGGTTTAAACTGGCCGATGCCAAGCTCATGCAGTTGGAGCGCGAAGTGGCCGAAGTGCATTACGAGCATTTGCGTTCGAAGAACTTCTTTGGCGAATTGGTCGACTTCATTACGTCCGGACCGGTATTCGCGATGGTGCTGGAAGGGAAGGACGCCGTGAAAAACGCAAGGTCCATTATCGGCGCCACGAATCCCTCGGAGGCGACGCCGGGAACGATTCGCGGCGATTATGCCATTGATGTGGCCAGCAATATCGTGCATGGCTCCGATTCCGACGAAAATGCGCAAAGAGAGATTAATCTTTATTTTCACTAAAATGAAGGTTCAAAAAGTTCGATTTTCAGTACACGAGCGTATGCTTCCGATGCTGCGTTTTTTTTCAAAAACGCTGTAGAAGATTGGATGAAGATTAGGGAATGAGGAGCGGTTCACGTTTTCGAAGAAAACGACATCGGAAGCATACGCTTAGTGGAAGCTACGTGAGCACCGGAATTCCCGGTTGAATTCAAGATTCGATGTCGAGATTCTTCTTGAGATACTTCGTAATCAAAATTGGACTTTTTGAACTACAACTAAAAATAGTTGACGGAATCACCATCATATGGTAAATTAATGTCCAAAGTTCAACACACGCGGAAGCACCGCAATGTTGCAGCGATAAGCTGCATGCATTGCGGTGCTTTTTTGCTGTTTGGCGGTTAAATGATGATTGGCATGCTGGAGATTGGGGGAGGAGGACGAAGATATGCATAAGCTGCAGTTGGCCGTCGCGGCAAGAGACAAGGAATACGTCAAAAGGCTTGCGGGGTATATCAGGGAAAGCGCGTTCGGCGATCGCTGGCAGTTGACGGCGTTTACGAGCGCCAATTCTTGCAAGCATTACTTGAAGCAAGGCTACGGCATCGACATCCTGGTGGCGGAACCGGATCTTGCCAAGGAGCTTCGCGAACATGCGCCAAGCACGCCGATCGTCGTGCTGACGGATCGGCTAGGAACTGGAGGCGGCCGGGAACTACTGCGTTATCAGGCGCTCCCGTTGTTCATGGGGGCGCTCGAGGACTTTTGTCGAGCGGACACGGGATCTGCGGCGAGTTCGGAGGAGGCGGTTGCGCGGCTTGCCAGAGCGAGTCGGGGTTCGGGGGAGGGCGGTGCGACCGTAGTCGCGATTCATTCGGCTGCCGGCGGGATTGGCAAAACGACGTTTGCTCTTCATGCGGCGGCTGCGGCAGCCGTTGCCGGACTTCGCGCCTGTTATGTCAATTTGGAGCGTTGGGCCATCGCTTGCGATTGGCAGGAGAACGAGAGGGATAGCTCCGGCGTCGGTTTGTCCGAATTGTTATACCGGGTCAAAGCGGGGTCGGCCCTGAACGCCGAGCAGATGGCCAATTGCTGCAAGTATAGCTCGCTACTCAAGTGCGATTATATTCCGGGATTCGCCAACCCGGAGGACCGGCTTACGCTTAGCGGCGAGGACGCGGTCGCGATAGCGGATTTTATTGCCGCGACGGGGCGGTATGATCTGATCATCCTTGATCTCGATAACGAATGGAATGCCATGCAGTTAGCTTTGCTCGCGCGCTCCGATCTCGTATATGAAATCGTTAGAAACGAGAGGGACGTCATCGGCAAACAGCAGCAAGCCATGCGATACGCTTTGCAGACGCATGTCGAGTTGTACGGCAAAGTGCTTCCAAAA
>JAQSXN010000604.1 GCA_029256665.1 Paenibacillus sp. | reverse complement strand
ATGACTACTGTTGCCAAGTATCCGATAACGAGCAAAAACCGATTTTTTGAACTTCATCTCAAATTGATGTTCAAAAAGTCGGGTTTTCAGCACCGAGAAGGTTGAAAGAAGCTTAGGGAGCGAGGAGCGGAGCGTAGGCAGTACCTACGTGAGCACCGGAAGGCCCGGCTGAATTCAAGATTCGACGTCGAAATCGCTGCTTGAGATTCTTCGTGATCAAAAGCCGATTTTTTGAACTTCATCCCAAGAACGATTGCTTATGGTGCCGATAAAACATTTTGATGCCGTAATCGGTTCCATTCGCCTTTGAAATCGATTATCATTAAAAAAGGTCAAAAAATGTTAAGTTATTCGTGGTTTGCGTTCATTATTGAGTCGGGAGAGCTTCTTGCTCTCGCGCAGACGTATCTTGACGTCATTCGGCAGCTTGTTCAGACAAGCCGATTGATCTGAATTTTCCGGATAAAGGAGAGAGAAAATATGACAGCTACCAAAGGCCTTGAAGGTATCGTCGCGGCCAAATCGACGATTAGTTCCATCATCGACGGCGTCCTGACATACCAAGGCATTAACATCGACGAGTTGGCGGAACACGCGACGTTCGAAGAGGTCGCTTACTTATTATGGCATGGTAAGCTTCCAACCCAGTCGGAACTGGACGGGCTTATCTCGGAGTTAGGCGAATACGCGGCTATTCCTTCCGAAGTGATCGCGGGCTTGAGGTTGTACCCTAAAGGCAGCAACTCGATGGCGGCATTGCGTACCGCGATTTCCAGTCTGGCGCTGTATGACGGCGCTGCTAACGAGATGAGCAAAGAAGCCAATTACCGCAAAGCGGTTAAATTGCAAGCGCAATTGCCGACGGTTGTCGCGGCTTATGCGCGTATTCGCGATGGCAAAGAGCCGATCGCGCCGAAAAAAGGCGTAGGCGTCGCTCATAACTTCCTGTATATGCTGACAGGCGAAGAACCCGCGCAAGTCGCTATCGAAGCAATGGACAAGGCTCTCGTGCTGCATGCGGACCACGAGCTGAATGCTTCTACTTTCGCGGCGCGCGTTACGGTTGCTACCCTGTCGGATATTTATTCCGGCGTAACTTCCGCCATCGGAGCTTTGAAAGGCCCGTTACACGGCGGAGCTAACGAAGCGGTAATGGTGATGCTGGATGAAATCGGTTCCCTCGCGAACGTAGAGCCTTACATTCAGAAGAAGCTGGACAACAAGGAGAAAGTGATGGGCTTCGGTCACCGCGTTTACAAAAACGGGGATCCGCGCGCCAAGCACTTGATGCAAATGTCCCGTCAGCTCGGCGAGTTGAACGGCGACATGACGCTCTACGATATGTCCATTAAGATCGATGATCTCGTGACCAGCCAGAAAGGCTTGAAACCGAACGTGGATTTCTACTCCGCATCTTGCTATACGATGCTGGGAATTCCGCGGGATCTGTTCACGCCGATCTTCGCGATCAGCCGCGTTTCCGGCTGGAGCGCTCATATTCTGGAGCAATACGAAGACAATCGTTTGATCCGTCCTCGTGCGGAGTACGTCGGGCCGGTAGATCAGCACTATGTGCCTATCGCCAAGCGTGGCTAATTTAAATGCGATTGCCGGCGGGGTGCC
This sequence comes from Paenibacillus sp., assembly GCA_029256665.1. Taxonomy (GTDB): domain Bacteria; phylum Bacillota; class Bacilli; order Paenibacillales; family Paenibacillaceae; genus Pristimantibacillus. The sequence continues at coordinate 1,253 of JAQSXN010000604.1, read as the reverse complement.
TCCTTGCCTAGTTGCGGGAGGCATGCCGCCGGTTCTTTGCGAATAAAAAAGAATAACCAGGAGGAATTACAAAACATGAAACTCGAAAAATTCGCAGCGCCGACTTCCGGCGAGAAAATCACGGTACAAAACGGCGTTCTTAACGTTCCTAACAATCCAATTATCCCTTTCATCGAGGGCGACGGCACGGGCCGCGATATCTGGAAAGCATCCAAGCGCGTTCTAGACGCCGCTGTCGAGAAAGCATACAAAGGCGAAAAACAACGCGCTTGGTACGAAGTATTCGCCGGCGAGAAAGCCTTCAACGAATACGGCGAGTGGTTGCCTGCAGATACATTGACTGCAATTCGCGAGATGATCATCGCGATCAAAGGACCTTTGACGACGCCGATCGGCGGCGGGATCCGTTCCCTGAACGTTGCTCTTCGCCAAGAGCTCGATCTGTACGTTTGCTTGCGTCCTGTTCGTTACTTCGACGGCGTACCATCCCCGGTTAAACGCCCCGAGCTTGTGGACATGGTTATTTTCCGTGAAAACACAGAGGATATCTATGCCGGTATCGAGTATCAATCCGGATCCGAGCAAGTGAAGAAAGTACTTGAATTCCTGCAAAAAGAAATGGGCGTTAACAAAATCCGTTTCCCGGAAACTTCCGGTATCGGTATCAAGCCGGTATCCGAAGACGGCTCCAAGCGTCTTGTTCGCGCGGCTATCGAATACGCAATCAAGCACGAACGCAAATCCGTTACGCTTGTTCATAAAGGCAACATCATGAAGTACACCGAAGGCGCGTTCAAAAACTGGGGTTACGAAGTGGCTGAACAAGAATTCGGAGATAAAGTATTCACTTGGTCCGAATACGACAACATCAAGGCGGACAAAGGCGAAGAAGCGGCTAACGCGGCTCAGAAAGCGGCTCTTGATTCCGGCAAAATCCTGATCAAAGACGCTATCGCCGACATCGCTCTTCAACAAGTCCTGACTCGTCCTACGGATTTCGACGTTATCGCTACGTTGAACCTGAACGGCGACTACCTCTCCGACGCATTGGCTGCTCAAGTCGGCGGAATCGGTATCGCTCCGGGCGCTAACATCAACTACCTGACCGGACATGCGATCTTCGAAGCGACTCACGGCACTGCGCCTAAGTATGCGGACAAAGACGTTGTAAACCCGGGTTCCGTTATCCTTTCCGGCGTTATGATGCTCGAGCACTTGGGCTGGTTGGAAGCTGCCGACCTGATCTACAAAGG
>JAQSXN010000030.1 GCA_029256665.1 Paenibacillus sp. | reverse complement strand
TTGGCCGGCTTCGCCAACACCCGCATCGCTGCAGCCGCCGAGCAGCAGCGCGGCCGTCAAGGCCGCGCCGATTCCGGACCGCAGCGCGCCGCGGCTTTCCGTTCCGCGTCCCATTACGCTTGCGGCGTCAGCCGCACGACCGCCACCGATGCCGGCGGCAGCTTCGCGGACAGCACGCCGTCCTGCCAGCTCGCTTCGTCGAACGAACGCTGCGCGACCCGCTCGGGCTGCTCGAACGTATTGTGCGCCTGAATGCCGTCGGCCGCGAGGATCGAACCGTCCAGCACGTAACCCGCCGACGAACCGCGCAGCTCGATGCTCAGCTCGGCCGCGTTCGCAGGGTCGAGGTTCGCCAAGCTGACGCTGATGACGCCTTCTTTGGCCGATGCGGATACCGTCACTTGCGGCAGCTTCTTGCCGTTCCCCTCGTATTCGCCGAACGAACCGTGAATGGCCAGCGCCTCGCCGTCCTGATGCGCCTTGAACATCTCGAGTACGTGGTAGGTCGGCGTCAGCAGCATTTGGTCGCCCTCCGTCAGGATCACGGCTTGCAGCACATTGACCATCTGCGCGAGGTTCGCCATATGAACCCGGTCGCAATGCTTATGGAAGACATGCAAATGAATGGCCGCGACAAGCGCGTCGCGCATCGTGTTCTGCTGATAGAGGAAGCCCGGATTCGTGCCTGGCTCAGGCAGGAACCATGTGCCCCACTCGTCGACGATGAGGCCTACGCGCTTGGCCGGATCATATTGGTCCATAATCGTGCTGTGGCGCGTAATCAATTCGTCCATATACCATGCCTTGGCCATCGTCTCGGCCCAATCCTGTTCGTCGAAGCCGAGCGCCGGCTTCTTCTCCTCCCAGCTGCCCGGGATTGTATAATAATGAAGGCTGAGGCCGTCCATCAGATGCCCCGCTTTGCGCATGAGCACTTCCGTCCAGCGATAATCGGCAATGTTCGCGCCGCCCGCGATCTTGTAGAGACGGTTATCGCCATACTGCCGGACGTACGTCTGATAATTGCGGTACAGGTCCGCGTAATACTCCGGCTCCATGTTGCCGCCGCAGCCCCAGTTCTCGTTGCCAACGCCAAAATACTTCAGCTTCCACGGCTGCTCGCGGCCGTTCTCCCGCCGCCGGTTCGCCATCGGCGATTCGCCGCCGAACGTCATGTATTCGACCCATTCGCTCATCTCCTGCACCGAGCCGCTGCCGACGTTGCCGCAAATGTACGGTTCCGTGTCCAGCAGCTCGCATAGCCGGAAAAACTCGTGCGTGCCAAAATGGTTGTTCTCCACGACGCCGCCCCAATGCGTATTGACCATCCGCTTGCGGGATTCGCGCGGGCCAACGCCGTCCTTCCAATGGTATTCGTCCGCGAAGCATCCGCCAGGCCAGCGCAGGTTCGGAATATTCAGCTTGCGCAGCGCTTCGACGACGTCGTTCCGAATGCCGCCCGTATGCGGGATCGGCGAGTCTTCGCCCACCCAAAGTCCTTCATAAATGCAGCGGCCCAGATGCTCCGCAAAATGTCCGTAAATATGGCGGTTAATGGTGCCGACCGACCAGTCGGCGTGTACAACGATTTTGTGTGCAGTCATCGTGAGGTTTGTCTCCTTTTATCTATATGGTAGAGAGAATGAATCCTATCCCTTGATGCCCGTCAAGGCAATGCCTTCAATGAAGAAACGCTGCGCGAAAGCGAACAGAATCAGCGTCGGCACGAGCGCGACGACCGCGCCTGCCATGATGAGCGTCCATTCCGTCACGTAATAGGACGAGAAGGATGCGAGCTCGAGCTGGAGCGTATATTTCTCCGGCGAGTTCAAGTAGATGAGCGGTCCCAGGTAATCGTTGTAGCCCGCGTTGAACGATAGAATGCCTTGGGTAATAAGAGCCGGCTTCGTAAGCGGAATAATGATTTTCATGAAAATGCCGAACGGATTCATCCCGTCGATCTTGGCCGCGTCCTCGAGCTCGTCGGGAAGCTGCTTGATGAATTGCCGCAAGAAAAAGATGGTCATCGGCGCGCCGAACATGCCCGGAATGATAAGCGGCTTCCAGCTGTCCGTCCAGCCGAACGTCTTGAACATGATGAACGCCGGAATCATCATGACCGCAGCGGGAATAACCATGGTGCCTACGAGCGTCATGAACAGCTTGTCCCGACCCGGGAACCGCAGCTTCGCGAAGCCGTAGGCTGACAAAGCGCAGACGAACAAGCCTATGATAAGCGTCGGAATGACGACGATCATCGTATTGAAGAAGCCGCGAATCATGTGCGCATCCGTAAATATCAATTTGTAATTCTCCCATGCGATCGTCGAAGGTATCCACTGCGGCGGATACGAGAACACTTCGCCGTCCGGCTTGAGCGACGTCGACAGCATCCACAGGAATGGCACTGCCATGATGATGCCGCCGATAATCAGCAGCAGGTAGACGACCGTATTGGAGAACAGCTCGCCTTGTTTCCATTTGCGGCGGCCGGTTGCCGTTTGCGTACTCATGGAATCATATCCCTCCTTAGTTGTAGTGGACCCACCGCTTGGACAGCAGGAAGTTGATGAGCAGCACAAGCATGATGATGATGCCGATAAACCAGGCGATTGCGGACGCGTAGCCCATCTCGCTATACTCGAACGCTATGGTGTACAGATAGTACACGATCGTCGTCGTCGAGTAGTTCGGACCGCCGCCCGTGAGCAGCTGGAACCGCGGGAAGTCTTGCAGCGCGCCGATCAGCGAAGTAATCAAGATAAAGAACGTTACCGGCGAGATGCCCGGAATCGTAATATGGAGGAACTTGTTCCAACCGTTCGCGCCGTCGACTGTCGCCGCTTCGTACAGAGACGACGGGACATTGCCTAGCGCCGCCAAGTACAGAATAATGCTGACGCCCATGCCTCCCCAGACGCCCTGAATGATGATGGCGACCATCGCCCAGTTCTCGTCGACAAGCCAAGCCGGCGGGTTCAAGCCGATTTCGCTTAAGTAGTAGTTCAGCAGGCCAAAGTCGGCATTGAAGATCCATTGCCAAATCATGGCGAGCGCAACCATCGAGCAGATCGTCGGAAGGAAGAACATCATGCGGAAGAAGTTTCTTCCGCGCAGCTTCCGGTCCAGCAGCATCGCCACGACCAACGCGACGATCATGCCGATCGGCACGCCGAGCGCCGCGTAGAACGTGTTCCAGAGCGTCTTCCAGACGAGCGGATCGTTCGTCAGCGCGCGTTCGTAGTTCTGGAAGCCCGTAAATTCGGCGGGCTGGCCGAAACTGAACGTCGTCATGCTCATATACAGAGAATTCAGGAGCGGATAGAGCAAAAATACGAGCACGCCGAAGAATGGCGGAGCAATAAACAGGAATCCCCACCATATCTCGTTGCGATAAAGCGACTTTCGCTTCGCGGGCTTCGCTTGAGCGTTAGCCGCCGCTTTGTCATACATCAGGGCTTGCCCCCTTCTGGATTTATTCCTCTTGAATAGAAGCTAGAGCGCGATTCTACCTGCGACCCGCGTTCCAGCTTCGCGTTATCGATTACTGAAAGAGCTCCGGATTGCCTTCCTTCAAGTCTTTCTCGACCAGCGGCTTCAGCTTCGTGAAGAAGTCGACCGCCGATTCCTTGCCGGTCCAGAACTTGCTGAGATTCTGGTTCAACGTATCGTTCCACTTGCCGTTCGGCAGATACGTCCACGGACCTGCCACCTGGCCTTCGCCCGCCTTGATGAACACTTCCGCATGTTCCGGCTTCTGCCCTGGCTGCGTATACACTTCATCGTCGGACATCGATTTGAAGTTCGGAATTTGGAAGCCAAGCTCCGTCATCTTCGTCTGTCCTTCGATACCCGCGAAGAATTCAACCAGCTTAAACGCCTCCTCCGGATGCTTCGATTTCGCGTTGACGCCAAGACCGACAGAGCCCGACCAGCCGTTGGTCCAAGAGCCGTTACCCGACGGAATCGGAGCGACGTCCCAGTCGAACTTCAGCTTGCGGTACGTCGGAACCATCCAGCGTCCGCCGGTAATCGTAGCCAGCTTGCCCGCCTCGAACATTTGTCCGTCGTTCATCGATTGCAGCGATCGGGCATCCGGTACGACTTTGTGCGTCGTGGTCAAATCGTAAATGAATTGCATCGCTTCGGCTGCCTTGGCCTCGTTCAGAACGAATTGCGTGCGGTCTTCGCTCAGCACGGCTCCACCGTTGCCCCATACGAAGCCTTCCCACCAGATCGGCCCGGCGCCGTAGACGTCCGTTTTGCCATCGCCGTTCTCGTCGACCGTCAGCTTCTTCCACATGTCGAGCGCCTGCTCCCAGTTCATCGGCGTCTCGGCGCTAGGATAAGGAACGCCCAGCTTGTCGAAGATCTCTTTGTTGTAGTACATAACTGTCGGGCCAAGGTCCTTCGGCAGCGCGTAATAGCCGCCCGTACCCGTAATCTTGCCGTCGTAACGGTAGCGGTTCAGGCCGCCTTCCCACATGTCGCCAAGGTCCAGCTTGTCGCTCGCTTCGACGTTTGGCGTGATGTCGAGGAACGCGCCTTGCTTCACCCAGCGAGGGAAGTCGCCGTCGCTTGTGAAGATAACGTCCGGAGCCGAGTTGCCGGCGATCATCGTGTTCATTTTCGTGGTATAATCGTTAGGGATGTGAAGGAACTTGACCTTAATGTGTGGATGCGCTTTCTCAAATTCGTCAAGTACGGCTTCGAATACTTTGCGTTCATCCGGCGCCCCCCATGAAGAGATGGAGATTTCGACGTTGTCAGCCTTCGTCTGCTCGCTGCCCTGCTTTGTCGAGTTATTGTTCTCCGGGCCATTGCTGCTTGCGCTCCCGCCGTTGTTGCCGCTGCATGCCGTAATCGTCAGCGCGGTCGTAAGTGTAAGTATCATAATGGAACTTTTTTTCATCTTTTTCTAACCTCCCTATTTTTGAAGAGCGAAAAATGACAAGTTCGTATAACAGCGCTTACAAGTTGCTTTCGAAATATGATCCTCCTTTCGGCTACTTGACAGCATCATACAATCATTCATCCTTTATGCCAGCTGATGATGGTTGCATAGTGTTTCACATAAACATGAACTACTTCGCAAATACATGTTATATTTAGCATAATAAAACGATACGATTTTTTTGTCAACGGATAAAGATCAAATATTTCATGTTTTATTAAAACATTCGTATATTTCGATATTAATTCAGGAACATCTTATGCACTCTTGCCAAATGTCAAGAGCATCATGTATATTTAATATAAAAATGAACTATACGGAAGAGGTCGCATGGAGACAATCGTATCGGAGAACAATCTCCCCCTATTCGAGGCATTGGCCAGCAACGTCCGAATCAAGATCATCGAGCTGCTCGGACAAGAGCCGATGATTATGAAAGACATGGCATCCGCACTCGGGCTAAGCAACTCGATCATCACAATGCATATCAAGAAGCTTGAAAGAGCCGATCTGGTCCGCACCGAGATGATTCCCGGCAAGGGAGCGTCGCAGAAGCTGTGCACGCTGGTCGCGGATCGCATCGAGCTCGTGTTTCCCAGCAAAGGACTTGTTCCGCGCAACTTCCATATTTCCAATATTTCGATCGGTCATTTCACCGACTTTGAAGTCAAGCCGACCTGCGGTCTGGCATCCAAGTACAAGATCATCGGCGACGGCTTCGACGACCCGCGGTACTTCCTCGACCCGGAACGCGTCGACGCCAAGATTCTATGGTTCTCGAAAGGCTTTATCTCGTACAAAATTCCGAACTACTTGAAGCCCGACGAGGAGCCCGAAGAGCTTGAACTCACGATGGAGCTTGCGTCTGAAGCGCCGCTTTCCAACGAGCATTGGCCGTCCGACATCTCATTCTCGTTCAACGGATTTCCGATCGGCAAGTGGACAAGTCCAGGCGACTTCGGCGGCACTCGCGGCAAGTACACGCCGGAATGGTGGAACATCGAGATGAACCAGTACGGCCTGCTCGTCCATATCCGAATCAACGAAGACGGAACTTTCATCGAAGGAACCAAGGTGTCGGACTACACGATTCATACCGTGGACATCAACCGACTGCAGTGGGATCTGAAGCTCGAGATCAAGGAAGACGCGAAGAATATCGGAGGCCTGACGATTTACGGGGCCGGCTTCGGGAACTACTACCAAGACATCGTCAGCAAGCTGACGTACATCGATCGGAATAATGCGAAGTAGACGTATCCAATATGGAAATGAAAACCAACAATTTGTCATGCAATAGAAACATTTCATTCATGCTACATTAATGTAGCTGGCCTATAATAGAACTCGACCCCCTTTTTTATAATATATATCTTTTGGCCCGCGGCCCGTTGCTGCGGGTCCCTTTTTTTGATCAGCAGGGATGCACGCGCTTCTCGCTCAAGCTCAAACCAGCTAACGGACACAGATGCCTCTATATCGCCGATTGGCATGCTTTTCTGAATCTAACGGACACAGAAGACACTATTAATGCGTTATATCACTCCTAGCGCGCGATTGGGTACAAATAAGGTCGCTGGTGTCCCTTACGTTCGTGGATAGGTCAAATGGCGGCATATAGCGGTACCGGTGTCCGTTAGAATGATTTGTTGAAGCAGCAGATTCGCTTACACTAACCCTTAACCTTCCTCCTGCTGCTACTACTATTAAAACAACAACAAGAAACGGCCCCGCACGACATCATGTCGCGCGGGGCCGCCTATGTTTACAACACTTTGCTTAAGAAATCCTTCGTGCGCGGATGCCGCGGATTGGCCAACACGTCGCGAGGCACGCCTTCTTCGACGATGACGCCGCCGTCCATGAACAGCAGCCGGCTGCCGACCTCGCGGGCGAACCCCATCTCGTGCGTGACGATGACCATCGTCATGCCCTGCGCCGCAAGGCGCTTCATGACGTCGAGCACCTCGCCGACCATCTCGGGATCCAGCGCCGAGGTCGGCTCGTCGAACAGCATGACCTCCGGCTGCATCGCCAGCGCCCGCGCGATCGCGATGCGCTGTTTCTGGCCGCCGGACAGCCTGCCCGGATAAGCGTCGCGCTTATCCTCCAGGCCGACCGAGCGCAGAAGCTCGAGCGCGAACGCTTCCGCTTCGGCGCGCCCCGTCTTCTTCAGCTTAGTCGGCGCAAGCAGCAAATTTTCCATAACCGTCATATGAGGGAACAGGTTGAATTGCTGGAACACCATGCCAAGCTTCTGGCGAATGACGTTAAGTTCCGATTGTTTGCCGCTCACGAGTTTATCCTTAAAGCGGATTTCGCCGCCCGTCGGCTCCTCGAGCCGATTCAGGCACCGAAGAAACGTGCTTTTGCCCGAGCCGCTCGGACCGATCACCACGACAACTTCGCCTTGGCGTATCTCGGCGTCGATGCCCTTCAATATTTCGTTCTTGCCGTACGCCTTGCGCAGTCCCTGAACGTTAATCATTCGTATTCAGCTTCCTTTCCAGCGCGCCCAGCAGCTTCGACAGCGTGAAGGTCATCACGAAATAGATCGCCGCCGCCACGAGTAACGGCTCAAGCGGGATGTAAGTCGCCCCTCGAATAACCTGGGCGTTATACAAAATTTCCGCAATGCCGATCGTGGAGACGAGCGACGAGTCTTTGATGATAATAATAAATTCGTTGCCGATTGCCGGCAGCATGTTGCGGAAAGCCTGGGGAATGACGACGTATCGTAGGGCCTGCCCCCTGCTGAGTCCAAGCGATCTGGCCGCCTCCATCTGCCCCTTGTCGATCGCCGCGATGCCCGCGCGGAACACCTCGGCCATGTACGCCGAGCTGTTGATCGTAAGAGCGAGCACGCCTGCCGTGAACGCGGGCAGGTTGATGCCGAAATCCGACAATCCATAATAAATGATAACGATCTGAACGAGCATCGGCGTTCCGCGTATCACCTCGATGTAAGCCGAAGCGAGAAAACGGAGCAGCCAGAAGCCCGAGATGCGCAGCAGCGCGAACACGACACCTAAGACGGTCCCCAGCAGAACACCGAAAAACGATAGCTTCAGCGTCATCCAAGCGCCGTTCGCATAGTAAGGCCAATATTCGCTTAAAAAAGAAAAATCCAATTCCATGCGTTAACTCCCGTCCGCGGCCGCGCTTTATTCGCCTACCAGCTCGTTGGCTTCGATGACGAAACGGTCGATGTCGCCGTTTGCTTTCAAACGCTCAAGCGTCTTGTTGATGTTGTCGAGCAGTTCTTTGTTGCCCTTCTTAACGGCGATCGCCGCACCGGCCTCTTCTTCGGGCTGCTCGATCTCGATGCCCGACAAGACGATCTCTTTTTGTTTTTCGTCATATTGCTGGGCAACCGGCTTCTCCAGAATAAGCGCGTCGACGCGGCCGCTGTTCAGCTCCATGACAAGCTCCGGAATTTTCGCCAACGAAGTCAGCTTCGCGCCTTCGATTTCTTTCGCGATTCCTTCCTGGATAGAACCCTGCTGAACGCCGATCTTCTTGCCTTTCAAATCGTCCAGAGACGAATAGTTGCCCTCTTCCCCTGCTTTGATTAGAACGCCTTGGCCCGCCATATAATAAATATCCGTGAAGTCGACTTCCTTCTTGCGTTCTTCGTCCGGCGTCATGCCGGAGATGACAAAGTCGACTTTATCCGCGTTCAATGCAAGCAGCAAGCCCCCGAAGTCCATGTCTTGGATCTCCAGCTCCGCTCCCAAATCCTTCGCGATTTCCTTCGCGATCTCGATATCGAAGCCGACGATTTGATCTTTGCCGTCGATCATCTTATGGAACTCGTAAGGCGCATAGTCCGCGCTTGTGCCGAGCACGATCTTCATTTTGGGCTGCTCATCTGCCACGGGAGCTCCGCCGTTTTCGTTTTTCGGATCGGCGCCGCAAGCCGACAGCGCAGCCGTCATAAGGATAACCGCCAGGGCCGTTACCATTTTTTTCATGTACAATCCAACTCCTCTTTTATTTACGAACATCAACTATTATAATATCTAATGCGATAATAGCAATAGTATGCTTAAAGTAATGGATATTATTACCTAACGAAAATAAAAATAGGACCCTAATCAGGATCCTTTAATGATGTGATGCATTAATTCATCATCACTTTAAATTTATGTATGGAATTTATGCCGATTGATGGAACTGGCGATCTTGCCCGCTTGCTAGTATGCTAGTATGCCCGCTAGGTCAATCGCTTATCCTGCAGCACCTTCATTTGCTTCCCGATGAATAAACCGAAGGAGCGCCGCAAGATCCTCAAGGCGCTTCGCATCAGAGCGATAGAATCGATCCGGCTCAAGCCGCTTGATGGCCATCGCTTCACGAATTAATCCATGCCAGCGTTCCGGTACCGTCGCGATACCGTAAAAGCCAGCCTTGACCTTGCCGATAACATCCCGCTCTCGGATCGAGTACAGCTGCCGCAGCATGCCGAGCGCACACCACTCCACGGCATAATCAAGCTGCTCCGCCGCAATTTCACGGCCTCCATCGCCTGCCGTCAACGCCAGCTCTTCCTCTAGACGGCCTATCCAACCGAGCCAATAGCTGTTCATGTTGCCAAGGACATACCGAACTAAGCTTTCGGCTTCGACTTCGTATCCCAGACCATTCGGCGAACCGTAAGCTACAACCCCATGATGCTTGAGAGTCCACCACGTAACGGGATTCAAATCCGCTCCGTGTCCATTTCTATGTATTCGTTTCTCATAATAAGTGACGGCCGATCCAATTACATCGTAAGGCTTGCCCAAATCGCCTTTGAGCAAATAAGTCCCCATGACGTCCGTCTGCGGAAACGTATGTTCGACTTCGCGATGGATCATAGCTATAGCATCGATATCGGCTTGACTTAACGGCTTCCGATGAACGGCTATAAAATCGATATCGCTAGATCCTTCGATGAAGTCGCCCAAAGCGACGGAACCGTATAGGTACACGGAATCAAGCGACGGCAAGTTCCGGCTTAATAATTCGCATAGAGCACCTATCTTGTTCTTAACCGCTTGCGGACAAATCTCCAATCCCATCCTGGCACCTCCGACTCTACCATCCGGCAACGCCAACGCTCTTATCTTCGCTTCTTGTTCTTCCGCCGCTTCCTGCCGCGCCTGCCTCTGGCCGAGCTGCTTTCCGCGGTCTCGGTTTCCTCTTCTTGCTCCGTGCTTTCGCCGGAGCCCGTGTTCGACACGGAATTCATCGTAGGCGAATTTTCCCATATATGTCCGAAAATAATCGTGCCTTCGTTTCTGACGATAACGACTTTGCCATAATAACAGGGCATGGTCTCTCATTCCTCATCTTTCGATTCTGTCATGATCCATACCCTATTGTACGTCCGCCGGACGGGTCTCGTACCCGCTCATCCATCAGGAACAAACGCCTTTTTGTTGCGAAAACCCACTGCGTTTAGCCGCGAACGAGGTCGACCGATACAATTTCCGGCCGGTTAAACAGCCTCTGCGGGATTACGCTGTTGCCAAGTCCGCGGCTGATAATATGCGTCGATCCGTTCCGCTCGTGTTTGCCCTCTGACAGCTTGGGCCAAAAGCCTTGCTCCGGGGAGTAGACGCCGCCTACGAACGGGATGCGAAATTGCCCGCCATGCGCGTGCCCGGCGAAGCTTAAGTCGAATCCATGCTCCGCGTACACGTCAAAGAGCTCTGCCCGGTGCGAGAGCAGCACCGTGTACGACTCGGGATGCCGAATCCCTTCCATCGCTTCCTCCAGATGCATGTTTACCTTGTCGACATCCCCGTCGCCTTTGCGGTTATAGATCGGGTCGTCGATGCCCACGAGCCGCAGCACCCCGTCGCCGAGCGGGATCAGCTCATGCTCGTTGCGCATAACATGCACGCCGATCTCCCGAAGCCTTTTTGCCAGCTGGGGAAACTCCTTCGCCCCGAATTCGTGGTTGCCCGGCACCATGTAGACCGGTGCGATGTCGACCATGCCCCTCATCATCGCCATGCTTGCTTCTCCGTCATAATGAGTGGCGTCGACCAAGTCGCCGGTCACGACGATTATGTCCGGCTTCAGCTTCTCTACCTTGCGGATGAGAGGCTTCTGATCGCGCCCGAACATCTTGCTCTGAAGATCGGAGAGCTGGACGATCCGGTAGCTGTCGAACCCTTGCGGCAGCTTCTCCGATGAGAGCCGGTAGCTGGTTACGCCGATCGCGTTGTTCTCGAAATACAAGAACAAATACATTACGAGAATAAAAGCCGGAATATAGATCAACCACCACCGTTTCGCCCTGCTCATGAAGATGCCTCCCCCTCTTCTACTTCTCCGCGATCCGATCAACCCGGCCGTAGGACAAATTCCAGGACTGCCAGCCTTCGCGATCCTCGGCTTTTCTCTTCATCCGTTCCAAAATATCGCGAACCTCCGTCAGCTCCGGTCTTTTCTCCTTTAGCTCGACCAGAGCCGGCGCGGCGTCCGGCGAGAGCGTCTCCATGTACGCCCAATCGATGCGGCCGGAACGCTCGAACCGATCCACGTTGTTCTCCGCGATTCGCGCGTCAAGATTAGCATAATTCATGATGACGTACGCGGCAACGGCAAGCGCGATATTCACCTTCGCCAGCGAATATCTGCCGTACCAAATCCGAACGATGGCAGCCAGCATCATGACAGCAAGCAGAATCATAAAGCCGTGAACCAGCAGTCTCTGATGAGTGAAGCCGTACGCCTCCTCGTATAGTGATAACCGTCCGTACGCCGACATTAGCATGACCACCGTACAGCACATAAGCACTGTCAACAGCAGCTGTCTGAGCCGATCGAGCACGACGCTCTCCTTCTTGACAAAATGCAGCCCGAACAGCAGCAGTCCCATATTGATGATCGAAACCGCCACAAGCTCGGAGAAGCCCTTCCTCGCATATTCGGCGTATGCCGTTCCGGCTGGAAGCAGCCCCTCCGCGGCGCCGAACAAATACGAGAATTGAATGGCAACGAACAAAACATACACAACGTTCACGCAGACCAAGACGGTAGCGGCGATCGTCGAATCGATATAGGCGACCGACTCCCGGCTGGCCGTCGCCGTCCCGTGGGGATCCTTGGGGAACGCCGCTTCCAGCGCCGCGTCCGTCTTGGGCTTCCGGAACAATAGCCCCCATACGAAGCAGAACGTATAGAAGGCGATTATCGATCCCAGGAAGATTCTCGCTATGCCTTCACCGAGAACTTCATCGTCCAGCAGATTCGGCAGATGCGCAAGCCACGATTGGAAGATGCCGTCCGCGGAAGCGAGCAGGGAAACGACGATCATGAGCAGCGGCAAAGCGATGATCAGTCCGACGGCGATCTTGCCGATTCTGCCGCCAAACGGCCCGCTCCCTTTGCCTATGCGCAGCCAGCCGGCCATAATGCCGAACGGCACCGCGATATGCGTCAGCGGAATGATCAGCCACTGCATAAGCAGATCGGCGTAGAATCCGAGACGGTGCCAAGGCTGCGAGCCGCCGCGCGTCAGCAGCATCGTCTGGGCGACCATCAGCAGCATGAGCGCCGGTATGTTCAGCGCGAGAAACATCTCGTTCGCGAATAGGGAATAGCTTAGCGCGAGTCCCGCGATCGGCACGAACAGCAGCCATCCCGTCTTGGATTGACCCTTCCATTTGTCATATCCTCCGAGTCTGCCTTTCGCCGAATAAAAGAACAACCCGTATAATCCCGCGACAAATAGAGTCACCGATAGTCCAAACGGTTGTTCAACGAATAAATATTGTCCGATCAAGCCCAGCAGCAGAGCGATCATCCACATCCGGCTATACCTCTTCAGCCACGGCGCTGGATCTCTCATCTCTTGTGCCCTCCCTTTGCTTTTTTCTCCTTTTATTGTAACCTATAAAATAAGAACAAAAAGTGCAATTTGAATGATTTTAATTTCATATTTTACGATAGAGGAGCATGGAATCATGAAAATCAGGCGGCATTATATCGCGCTCAGGCGCGCTTATTCGTCGGTTGCCGACGGCGAAGCCGCGCTGACGACAACGTTCGAGCTTGCGGAGCAGCTCGCGTGCACGACGCGCAACATGGTCATGATTCTGAAGCGGATGGAGAGCGAAGGCTGGATCCGGTGGGAGTCGAAACGCGGCAGAGGCAACCGATCGGAGCTTGCGTTCCTCGTGCCGCTCGATTACATGCTGCTGGAGGAAGCCAAGGAGCTTGTCGCCCGCGGCGATCTGAAGGCGGGACTCGACACGCTCCAGTCGGCGGACGGGGCTGCGGCGAGAGATACGTTCCAGGACTGGCTCGCCGGACAATTCGGCTTTCGTTCGCAGGTGGACGGCAAGCGACGAACCGATACGCTGCGTTTTCCGCTTCCAGGTACGATC